>NZ_JANCLM010000059.1:0-23690 GCF_024259445.1 Pseudomonas sp. DVZ6 | reverse complement strand
TGAGAGGTGTGAACCGGATCATCATGCTGGCAATCCGATAAGCGTCAATTGCGCCACCACCCCCGCCTCTGCCACAATCGCGAATAATTATCGTTAGTTAACGCATTCTTTCCCGGGGATCGCTTCTTGACGCCTGCGCACAGTCCACATGCCGAGCTGGTCGGAGCGCTGTATCGCGACCATCGCACCTGGCTGCTGGCCTGGTTGCAGCGCAGCACCGCCTGCCGTCAGCGCGCCGAAGACCTGAGCCAGGACACCTTCGTGCGCCTGCTCGGTCGCGAGCGCCTGGACGCCCCCCGCGAACCCCGCGCCTTCCTGGTCGCCGTGGCCAAGGGCCTGCTGTTCGACCACTTCCGCCGCGCCGCCCTCGAGCAGGCCTACCTCGCCGAGCTGGCCCTGCTGCCCGAGGCCGAACACCCGTCGCCCGAGCAGCAGCACCTGATCCTCGAGGACCTCAAGGCCATCGACCGCCTGCTGGGCAAGCTGTCGAGCAAGGCCCGCGCGGCCTTCCTGTACAACCGCCTGGACGGTCTGGGCCACGCCGAGATCGCCGAACGCCTCGGGGTGTCGGTGTCCCGCGTGCGCCAGTACCTCGCCCAGGGCCTGCGCCAGTGCTATGTCGCCCTCTATGGAGAGCCGACATGAACCAGGCCCCGGTTTCCAGCCAGGTGCTGGAAGCGGCCATCGCCTGGAAGCTGTGCCTGGACGAAGGTAGCGGTACCCCGGACGAACGCAACGAATTCATGCGTTGGCACGCCGCCCACGAGGAGCACGCCCGCGCCTGGTTGCAACTGGGCATGCTCGACCGGCGCGTCAACGCCGCCGCCGGCCCGGTGCGCCACACCCTGCTGCAATCACGGGCCGGGCTGCGCCAGCGCCTTGGTGGCCTGGCCAGCATGCTGCTGCTCGGCGGGCTGCTCACCTGGGCCGCAGCGCCGACCCTGTCGCCGACCTACTGGCTGGCCGATCAGCGCACCGGCACCGGCGAGCTGCGCACCCTGCGCCTGGAGGACGGCACCTTGCTGAGCCTGAACAGCCAGAGCGCGGTGGACATCGATTTCCGCGGCGAGCAGCGGCTGATCGTGCTGCATCGTGGCGAAATCTCGGTGGAAACCGGCCACAAGGACAGCCGTCCGCTGCTGGTGCGCACCGAGGATGGCCGCCTGCGCCCGCTGGGCACGCGCTTCCTGGTCAAGCGCGAGGAGTCCGGCACGCGCCTGGAGGTGCTGCAGGCCTCGGTGGCCGCCAAGCCGCAGAACAGTGGCGACGAACAGGTGCTGCGCGAAGGCCAGCAGGTACTGATGAACGCCGACGGCCTAGGCCGGGTCGGCTCCGTGGCGGTCGGCAGCGATGCCTGGACCCGCGGCATGCTGGTGGTGGACAACGTGCGCCTGGCCGACCTGGTGGCCGCGCTCGGCCAGTACCGCAGCGGCCACCTGGGGGTCAGCGACGAGGTCGCCGACCTGCGCGTGAGCGGCAGCTTCCCGCTGACCGACACCGACCTGGCCCTGGCCTCGCTGCAGCCGGCGCTACCGGTGAAGATCGAGCGGCATACGCCGTGGTGGGTGACCGTCTCCGCCAGATAAGCGCTGCGTGCCGCCCTTCGCGGGTAAACCCGCTCCCACAGGGATCGCGCCAGATTCTAAAAATTGAGCAAGACAGTTGCTCCCACAGGGAATGCATCAAACCTGTGGGAGCGGGTTTACCCGCGAAGAAGCCAAGGCGATATAGCGCTGAGCGCCGCTCGTGCCAACCCTGTCAGATATTTTTTCAAAAGACCCTGTCACTTTCCCAATCTCGCTCGGCAAGGAAGCAGTCAGCACTATTTCGTCGAGGAGCCGCTGCATGTCCCGTGCCGTTGATGCTTTGCTTCGCCCCAGCCTGATGGCCCTGGCCATCGGCCTGGCCGCACCGTTGGCCAGCACCACCCTGTTCGCCGCCGAACAGGCCGCCCTGCGTGCCTACGACCTGCCCAGCGCACCGCTGGCCAGCACCCTGAACCAGATCGCCAGCCAGGCCGGGATCGCCCTGGCGCTGGATCCGGCACTGGTCAGCGGGCGCAAATCGGCGCCGGTCAGTGGCCAGTACGACGCGGTCGGCGCCCTGCAGGCCGCCCTGCGCGATACCGGTCTGCAACTGCAGCAGAGCAGCGCCGGCAGCTACAGTCTGGTGGCGGTGAGCGAAGGCACCCTGGCGCTGCCGGAAACCAACATCAACGCCAACAGCAGCTTTGAGAGCGCCTGGGGCCCGGTGGAAGGCTACACCGCCAAGCGCACCGCCGCCGGCACCAAGACCGACACCGCGCTGGTCGAGGTCCCACGCTCCATTTCCGTCGCCACCCGCCAGCAGATGAGCGACCGCGGCGTGCAAAGCCTGGATGACGCGGTGAAGTACATGCCGGGTATCGTCTCGGCCAGTTTCGGCAGCGACACCCGCTATGACTGGATGCGCGTGCGCGGCTTCGAGCCGACCCAGTTCCTCGACGGCCTGCCCCTGCCCCGCGGCGTGTATGCCAACCCGAAAGCCGAAACCTGGAACCTCGACCGCCTTGCGCTGCTGCGTGGCCCGGCCTCGTCGGTGTATGGCCAGACCCCGCCCGGCGGTCTGCTGGACATGGTCAGCCGCCGCCCCCAGGCCGAGAGCAGCCACGAGATCCAACTGCAGTACGGCAGCGACAACCACCGCCAGATCAACTTCGCCAGCACCGGCAAGCTCGATGAGCAGGGCCAGTTCCTCTATGGCGTCAGCGGCGTGGTACGCGACAGCGGCACGCAGATCGACCATATCGATAACAAGCGCTACAACATCGCCCCGAGCCTGACCTGGAACATCGACGAAGACACCTCGCTGACCTTCCTCAGCCAGTTCACCCGCGACGACACCGGCGCCACCAGCCAGTTCTACCCGATCCAAGGCACCAAGATCGACATGCCATTCGGCAAGGTCTCCCGCCACAAGAACCTGGGTGACCCGGATTACGACTACTACGACCGCACCTATTACGCGCTGGGTTATGCCTTCGAACATCGTTTCAACGATGTCTGGCAGTTCCGCCAGAACCTGCGTTACACCAAGTCGGAGCTTTCGTTCCAGACCATTACGGTCAGCAGCTACAACAAAGACTACCTCCCGGTCACCGATGACGGCATTGCCAACCGCATGTCCACCAACACCGAGGAGAATATCGGCCAGTTCGCGGTCGACAACAACTTCCAGGCCGACTTCGCCACCGGTGCCGTCAGCCATACCGTGTTGATTGGCCTGGACCACCAGCGCACCAATCACGACTACCTGGCGATCTATGGCTTCGATGTGCCGCCGATCGACGTCAACAACCCGGCTTATGGCCTGCCGATCACCCGCCCCGCGCGCTCCTCGGCCTATTACGATTACAACCAGAAGACGGTGCAGACCGGCCTCTATATCCAGGACCAGATGGCACTCGACAACTGGCGCCTGACCCTGGGCGGGCGACAGGACTGGGTCCACACCGGCACCAAGTTCTTCAACAAGGGTGATGCCACCAACACCCAGCGCGACAGCAAGTTCAGTGGCAACGCGGCGATCAGCTACGTCTTCGACTCCGGCCTGGTGCCCTACCTGTCCTATGCCGAATCCTTCCAGCCGGCCAGCAGCGCAGACGCGGACCCGGAAAAGACGTTCAAGCCGACCGAAGGCGAGCAATGGGAGCTGGGCATCAAGTACCAGCCACCAGGCTCCAACACCCTGCTCTCTGCCGCGGTGTACGACCTGACCCAGAAGAACGTCCAGGTCACCAACAACATCGGTGGCACGCCGGTCACCAGCCAGACCGGTGAAGTGAAAGTCCATGGCCTGGAGCTTGAGGCTGTCTCCGACGTCACCGACAACCTGAAAGTGATCGCCGCCTACACCCTGGCCAAGTCCGAAGTCCAGAAAGGGCCGTACAAAGGCAACCGCCTGCAACAGATGCCCAACCAGCAGGCCTCCCTGTGGACCGACTACACCTGGCATACCGGTGTGCTTGACGGCTTCGGCATTGGCCTGGGCGCACGCTACACCGGCAACCGCTACGGTGACGAAGCCAACACCTGGCTCGGCAAGAGCAAGGCCTACACGGTGTTCGACGCCGCCGTGCACTACGACCTGGGCCGCCTGGACAACAGCCTCAAGGGCGCCTCGGTGGCGATCAACGCCAGCAACCTGCTGAACAAGGACTACCTCTCGACCTGCGACGGCTACTACTGCTACTACGGCGACCAGCGCAGTGTCGTCGCCAGCGCCACCTACAAGTTCTGAGTGGCCATCGCGGGTCAGGTCCGCTCCTGCAGATCGTGGGAGCGGGCTTGACCCGCGATTGCGTAAGGAGCCGTGATGAAAAGCCAAACCATCCGCCGCTGGTCAGCGATCCACACCTGGAGCAGCCTGGTCTGCACGCTGTTCCTGTTGCTGCTCGCCCTCACCGGCCTGCCGCTGATCTTCCACCACGAGCTGGAGCACTTGCTCGGCGACGCGCCGCAACTGCGCGAGATGCCCGCCGACACCCCGCACCTGGACCTGCAGCAGCTGGTGCTCAAGGCCGAACAGCACCGCCCCGGCGAGGTGATGCAGTACTTCGGATACGAAGAGGACGAGCCCAACGGCGTGGTCACGATCATGGCCGCCACCGCCGGCACCCATCCCGACGACTCGCACACCTTCATGCTCGACGCGCGCACCGGCGAGGCCGTGGCCATGCCGGCAGCCAACGGCGGCTTCATGATGCTGATGCTGCGCCTGCACGTGGACATGTTCGCCGGGTTGCCCGGCAAGCTGCTGCTGGCGTTCATGGGGGTGCTGTTCATTGTCGCCATCGTCTCCGGCACCGTGCTCTACGCGCCGTTCATGCGCCGTCTGCGCTTCGCCACGGTCCGCCACGACAAGTCGCGGCGCCTGCGCTGGCTGGACCTGCACAACCTGATCGGCGTGGTCACCCTGACCTGGGCCCTGGTGGTCGGCGTCACCGGGGTGATCAGCGCCCTGTCCGACCTGGTGATCGCCGCCTGGCGCAACGACAGCCTGGCGGCCATGGTCGCGCCCTACCGCGACGCACCGCCGCTCACCGAACGCGCCTCGGCCACGCAGCTGCTGAAGATCGCCGAACAGGCCGCGCCTGGCATGCGCCCGGACTTCATCGCCTTCCCCGGCACACGCTTCTCCAGCGAGCACCACTACGCGGTGTTCATGAATGGCGCCACGAACCTGACCTCGCACCTGTTCACGCCGATCCTGATCGATGCGCGCACCCTGGAGGTGACCGCCGTGGGCGAACGCCCGTGGTACATGGACGCCATGGGCCTGTCGCAGCCCCTGCACTTCGGCGACTACGGCGGCCGGCCGATGCAGATCCTCTGGGCCGTGCTCGATGTGCTGACCATCATCGTGCTGGGCAGCGGCCTGTACCTGTGGTGGGGTAAGCAACGCAAGGCACGGGAGGTGCGGGCATGAGCCACAAGTCGCAAAGCACCCGCAGGATCTTCGCCTGGCCGGCGCTGATCGCCGTGCTCAGTGCGGCCGGGCTGTTTGCCGCACTGCTCGGGGATGGGATGTGGGATATGCTGGCCTGGGTGGGGCTGGGCGTTTCGGCCGGCCTGGGCCTGAGTGGGTTCTGGCGGCGGTAGGCAGCTCACATGGAACTGCACATGACTCATTGATTCAGCAGGGACCTGTAGGAGCGGCCTTGTGCCGCGAAAGGGCTGCGAAGCAGCCCCGGGATTTCAGCGTTGTGGCAAAGATCGCCGGGGCCGCTTCGCAGCCCTTTCGCGGCACAAGGCCGCTCCTACAGGGATCGCGTCAACCGATCATTCAATCAGCCAACCGCGGCAACACCTGGTCCAGCCGCTGATGCAGCGCGCTGTCCCTCGGCCAGTTGCGCAGCAGCCGCGCCCGGTCCCGGGCGAAGGCCGGGGCGAAGCTGAGCTGGGTGGCGTGCTGGCACATGGCGTCGAGGTCGATCAGCGACCATTGGCCGTCCTGCCAGAACAGGTTGTGGCCCTTGAAGTCGCCATGGCTGATACGCTCGCGGATCAGTTGCTGCATCACCCGAGCCAGGGCCTCGACCTGCTCGTCAGGCGCCTCGCCGCTTTCCACGTAGGGCGCGAAGCATTCGATCAGGTCCGGCCCGTCGGCGTACTCGGTTACCAGGTAGGCCGTGCTGCGCAGCCCCATCACCCGCTGCTCCAGCACCGCCAGGGGGCGAGGCGTGGCGATGTCGAGAAACCCCAGGCGGTGGCCTTCGATCCACGAATGCCAGGCCCGGCTCGGGCGCCAGAAGCGCTTGAACCAGTGGGCGGTGTTCTTGATGTTGTAGCGCTTTAGCACCAACTTGCGCCCGGCCACCTCGATACGCGCCACGCTGGCCGCGCCACCGGTCTTGTACAGATACCCCTGGTCGATCAGCGTATCGGCCTGCTCCAGCACCGGGCGCATCGCCTCTACTTCGTTACGGCAAATCGCTCGCAGCCCGGACAGGTTGCGCTCGACGCTGAACAGGGTGCATTCGCGACCGGCCTTTTCCAGGTAATCCTTCAGGCGCCAGGCGCGCACCTTGTCCACCTGCTTGTGCAGCGCTTCCAGCGGCAGCGCGTGCTCGGCGTTGGCCAGCACATAGTGCACCAGCGCTTCCTCGATGAACGGCTCCAGGCGTTTGGGCAACTGGGCGAAGAACACCCCGAGGTTTTCCAGCACGCGCTGGCGCGACAGCTGCTGACCGGGGGTCTCGGCCTTGATGCCGGCGCCGTCGATCAGGTACAGCTGGCCGTCCTGGCGTAGCAGGTTGTCCAGGTGCAGGTCCTCCTGCCACAGGCCCTTGGCGTGCATCTGCGCCACGGCGGTGAGGGCCTCGCCCAGCACCAGGTGCTGCTCGTCGGCCAGCATCGGCAATTGCTCCACCCGGGCCCAGGCGTCGCCCAGGCTTTCGGCATGGTCGAGGTATTCGAACAATACCCAGCCGCCCTCGCCTTCCTTCAGGCCATCGGCCAGCAGGCGTGGGGTGGTCAGGCCTTGTTCGGCCATCAGCAGGGCACCATCGCGCTCGCGCTGGAAGTGCCGGGCGGCATTGCCGCCGACCAGCAGCTTGGCCAGCACCTTGGTGCCACGCCAGATACCCGCGCCGACATAACGCTGGCCCGGCAGCACGCGCAACAGGTTGAGCAGCTGCAGGTCGGCGCTGCCCGCGGCGTCGGCGAGGGTGACGGTCAGCGGCAGGCTAGGGCTGCGCCCGGCCTCCTTCAATTCGCTCAGGCGCATCAGCGGGCCTCTTTGTGACGACGGCGTTGGGTCAGGCGTTGCAGCCAGGTGGATACCAGGGCGCTGTCCGCCGGCTGCTCCAGGTAGGCCGCCAGCAGCACGCGCACGTCCGCTTCGTCCCAGGCCCGGGCGCGGCGCAGCAACGGCTCCAGATCCTTGACCCGGTCGCGCATGCCGAACAGCAGCGGACGGGTCTTTTCCAGGTCGATCAGCTGGGCCTGCCAGCCCTCGCGGCGCTCACGCAGGAAGATGTGCTTGGGGTAGAAGCAGCCGTGCATCTGCCCGGCGCCGTGCAGGGTGCGGGCCAGCCGCCCACAGGCCTGGAGGATCGCCTGGCGCTGCGGCGCGTCCATCTGCGCCCAACGGCCGAGCAGTTGCTCGAGGTCGGTCCACTCGTCCAGCGCCCGGGTCATGAGGATCGCCCGGTGCTCGCCAGCTTGCTTGCGCTCGCCATAGAACACCGCCTGCAGGGCGGGGATGTCGAGCTTCTGGTAGCGGCTGATGTTGCGAAACTCGCGGGCGAAGGTCGGCTCGCCGAAGGGCCGCTGCAGGCTGCGGGTGAAGTAGTCGCTCTGGCGCTTGAGGTAGAAACCCTTGCCCTCGAGCTCCAGGCGGAACACGCTGCTCCAGCCGCCACGGCCGGTATTGGGTTCGTCCACGGCGTCCAGCTGCAGGGCCCACAGCGCCTCGAAGTCGCTCAGCCCGTGCCGTTGCAGCAGCGCCTGGTCGGCACTGGCCAGGTAATCGGTCATTCCCTTCCCTCGAAAAAGCCCAGCACCTGGCGAATGCGCTTCTTGTCACGGGCGTTCAGACGCGCGTGTCCGCGGTATTGCAGGTAGAAGCGCAGGCGCTGGGTCGCCGACAGGTGGTACTTGGCCACCTTGTCCAGGCACGCCAGATCCTTGATCAGCCTGTGGCGCAGCATGAAGCCGCGCCAGAAGTCGCCGGTCGGGCAGTCGATGAAGAATAGCGTGCCCTGGTCGTCGACCAGCAGGTTGCGCCATTTCAGGTCGTTGTGGGCGAAATGATGATCGTGCATCACCCGGGTGTGGCGTGCCAGCTGGCGGCTGACGTGATCGACCCAGGCGCTGTCGCGCAGACGCGGATCATTGCGTTCGGCCAACGCCGAGAGGTCCTCGGTGCGCGGCAGTTCGCGGGTGATCATTGCCCCGCGGCCAAAGGCCAGGCCCTGGCGCTCGAGCCCCCAGGCGACCACATCGGCGGTGGGGATGCCCCACTTGGCGAACTGCTTGAGGTTCTGCCACTCGGCCTTGACCCGCGGCCGGCCCAGGTAGCGGCGCATGTGCTTGCCGGCGCCGGTGTAGCGTTTGACGTAGTAGTTGACGCCATCGCGCTCGATGCGGATGACCTCGCTCAGCGGGTCGCGGGTCAGGCGTTCGCCCTGGATGGCGAACACCGCGTCGACACTGCCGAAATCGGCCGCCAGGTGCGCATACTCGGGCGCCAGGTTCCAGCTCGCCATCAGAGTGCGTCCCCGTAACGTTGCTTGCGGTCGTAGAGTTTCTGCGCCTTGCGCTCCAGCCAGGCGAGTAGCGCGGCTTCGTCCTTGAGCACCTGGCGCAACGGGCGCTGGAAGTAGCCGCGCAGGAAGCGCAGCTTGTCGCGGCGGGTCAGGCCGATGTCCAGGGCCGAGAAATACAGGGCGGCCAGGTCCTTGTCGCGCCAGCGACGGGTGATCTTCGCCCGGGTCTGGGCGCGGTGCAGGTCGATCACCGACAGTTTGAAGTCTTCCGGCGTCACCGGGCGGTCGGTGTGCAGCAGGAAGTGGCAGATGTAACAGTCGCGGTGGTTGACCCCTGCGCGGTGCATGCCGCCGGTCATCTTCGCCACTTCGGCGATCAGCGCGCGCTTCAGGCGCGGCGCTGGCGGCTGCTTGACCCAGTCGATGCTGAAGTCTTCCAGGCTGACGGTGGGCGCCAGCTCCTCGGTAACGATGAACGAGTGCTGGGTGGCCGGGTTGCTGCCATGCTCGCCGTAGGCCACTGCGGTCATGGTCGGCACACCGGCTTCATGCAGGCGCTGGATGGCCCGCCATTCCTGGCCGGCGCCGAGCACCGGCAGCTTGGCGCTGAACAGGTTCTTGAAGATCTCGCCCCAGCCGATGCCGCGGTGGATCTTGACGAAGAAGCCCGCGCCATCGACCTCGGTGCGCAGGGTGCGACGGCCTTCCAGCTCGCGGTACACCTCGCCCTGCAGGGCCTCGACGGCCTCGAAGGGATCGCGCCCGGCCCACAGGCGCTTGAACGGTTCGGCCAGTATCAGCTTCATGCGGTCTCCTGACCGAGGATCACGTCGGCGGCATGCTGCGGCATGCTGTACAGGTCGGCGGTCTCGGCGAAGGCCACACCGTTGTCCGACCAGGCCGCGCGGGCCCCGGCGTCTTCGAGCATGCGTTGCAGGTAGCGGTTCAGCTGCTCCTGCTCGAACGGCTCGTCCAGCACCAGGCCGCTATCGGCCTCGGCGATGTAGTGGGCATAGCCGCAAACCTTCGACACCAGCACCGGCAGGCCGGCGACCAGCGCCTCAAGCAGCACGGTGCCGGTGTTCTCGTTGTAGGCCGGGTGGATCAGCAGGTCGGCACCGAGCAGGAAACGCGGAATATCGCTGCGCCCCTTGAGGAACTGCACCTGCTCGCCCAGGCCGAGCGCCGTGCTCTGCACCTGGAACAGCTTGGGATCGTCCTGGCCGATGACCATCAGCCTGGTACGCTTGCGCAGGGCTGACGGCAACGCCGCCAGGGCCTTCAGGCTGCGGTCCACGCCCTTGGTCTTGAAGCCCGAGCCGATCTGCACCAGCAGCAGCTCGTCGTCGGCCAGGCCGAACTCCTGGCGGAAATCAGCGCGAATGGCCGCGGCGTCGGCCGGACGGCGGCGGTCCTGGGAAATGCCCGGCGGCAGCAGGTGGAAGCGCGCCTCGGGGGTGCCGTAGTGCTTGATGAACAGCGGCTGCTGCACCTCGGAGATCATCAGGATCTCGGTACGCGCATCCTCCGCGAACACCGCCCGCTCGTACTCAGCGAAATGGCGGTAGCGACCCCAGCGGCGGTACAGGCCGCCGCGCAGGGTCTGGGCCTTGTCCTCGAAACAGCCGTCGGCGGCGTAGTAGACGTCCAGGCCGGGCATCTTGTTGAAGCCGATCAGGCGATCGACCGGGCGCTTGGCCAGGTCGGCTTCCATCCAGGCGCTGAGCTTCTCGTTGCGGCGGTGGTTGAACAGCGCCTTGACCGGCGCCACCAGCACCTCGAAGCCCGGCGGAATGTCACCTTCCCAGATCAGCGTGTACACGCGGATCTGGTGACCACGCTTCTGGCACTCGAGGGCGATGCGCATAAAGTCGCGCTGCAGCCCGCCAAAGGGGAAATACTTGTAGAGCACAAAAGCCAGTTGCATCAACGAACATCCTCAGCCAGCAGCAGCGCGCTCAAGCGGCCCGCCACATGCTCGGGATTCAGGCGAGTGAAGCACAGCGGCCACTCGCGTTTGAGATCGAACCGGCGCAGGTCCTCGGCGCTCGGTTTGTAGGTGCACTTCTTCTGCAAGCACGGGGCGCAGGGGAAGTTGCTCGCCTGGTGGATCTGGGCGCGTCCGTAGGCGCCAGTCAGACCAGGGTTGGTGGGGCCGAACAGCGAGATGGTCGGCACGTCCAGCGCGGCGGCCAGGTGGCCGAGGCCAGTGTCCACCGCCACGCAGGCCTTGGCCGCCGCCAGCACGCGGGCAACGCCGACAAGATTCAACTTGGGGAGCACCTGGCAGTTGTTCAAGCCCTGGGCGATGCGCTCGGCACGGGCCTTTTCCGCCGGGTTGCCCCAGGGCAGCATCACCTGCAGCTTGCGTCGGCCCATGCGCTCGGCCAGCTCGCGCCAGTAGGCCTCCGGCCAGTGCTTGGTGGCCCAGGTAGTACCGTGCAGGAACACCACGTAGGGCGCGGCAGGCGGCAGTTGCAAACGGTTGAGGTCCAGGCCGTAGTCGCCCAGCCCTTCCGGCAGGTCGTAGGCCAGGGCCAGGGCGAACAGCTGGCGCACCCGTTCCACGGCATGCTGGCCGACGGCGACCGACAGGCGCCGGTTGTAGAAGCGGCTGGCCCAGCCCTCACGGGCCGAGTAACGGTCCAGGCCGGCCACCGGCGCTTTCACGTAACGCGTCAGCCAGGCCGACTTGACCAGGCCCTGGGCGTCGATTACCAGGTCGTACTTGTGCTCGCGCAGGCGTTGCTTGAAGGCTTTCCACTCACCGCTCTTGAGCGTCTGCCAGATATTCTTGCGCCAGCGGCGGATCGCCACCGGGATCACCCGGTCGACCGCCGGATGCCAGCTGGGAATCTCGGCGAAGCCTTCTTCCACCACCCAGTCGAAACGGATGCCGGGGATGGCGTGGGCGGCGTCGGTGAGCGCCGGCAGGGTGTGGATGACATCGCCCAGGGACGAGGTCTTGATGATCAGTACCCGCACTCAGTCGACCTCGGCCACGGTATCGCTCAGGTTAGGCCCGCCCAGGCCCTGCAGCGCGGCAATGACCTTGGCCGGCTCCAGCAGGCGCAGGCAGTTGTAGTGGCCGAAGCGGCAGGTGCGCTCGAAGCAGGGGCTGCACTCGATACCGGTGCGCACCACTTCCACCTGGTCGGCCAGCGGCGGGGTGAAGCCCGGCGAGGTCGAGCCGTACACCGCCACCAGCGGGCGGTTGAGGGCGGCGGCCACATGCATCAGGCCAGAGTCGTTGGACACCACCGCATCGGCGCAGGACATCAGGTCGATGGCCTCGGCCAGCGAGGTTTCGCCCGCCAGGTTGCAGGACTCCTCGCGCAGCCCGGGGATAAGCCGGTCGCGGATCTGCTCGCCCACCGGGTGGTCGTTCTTCGAACCGAACAGCCACACCTGCCAGCCCTGGCGGATCATTGCGTCGGCCACCTCGGCGTAGTGCTCGGCCGGCCAGCGCTTGGCCTCACCGAACTCGGCGCCAGGGCACAGCGCCAGCACCGGGCGGTCCAGCGCCAGGCCGAACTTGGCCAGGGCCGCTTCGCGGCTGGCGGCTTCGATTTGCAGGCTCGGACGCGGGTAAGGCTTGGGCAGCTCGGCATCCGGTGCGTAGGCCAGGGCCATGAAGCGCTCGATCATCAGCGGATAGCGGGCCTTGTCCAGCTTGCGCACGTCGTTGAGCAGCAGGTAGCGCATCTCGCCGCGCCAGCCGGTGCGCTTGGGGATACCGGCGAAATACGGCACCAGCGCCGACTTGAGCGAGTTGGGCAGCAGGATCGCCTGGTCGTACTGGCCGGCCAGCGACTTGCCGATGCGCCGGCGCGTGGCCAGCTCCAGCGCGCCGTGGCCGAGCGGGAAGCTCAGGGCCTGGCGCACCTCGGGCATGCGCTCGAGGATCGGCCGGCTCCACTCGGGGGCCAGGACGTCGATCACGCAGTCGGGGTGCTGCTGTTTGAGGCACTGGAACAGGGTCTGCGCCATCACCATGTCGCCGACCCAGCTGGGGCCAATGATCAGTATTCTCATGCTTTATCCAGAAACATTCGGGGAGGCTGCAGGCTGCGCTACAACCTGGCCTCCCCTCTTTATATTCAGGCTATGTGGCGGACAGTGTACCACCGGTGGTGAGGCATGAACCTTTGGGGCTACTTTGCAGCCCTTTCGCGGCACAAGGCCGCTCCTACAGGGAACGCAATCCCTTGTAGGAGCGGCCTTGTGCCGCGAAAGGGCCGCACAGTGGCCCCAACAATTTCAAGTCAGACCCAGTCCACCCCAGATCCGCCTTACCTCACGACGCTCATCGACAAACTGCGCCGCATCGATCACCCCGGCCTGCTTCTGCAGGGCCTGACGGTGCGACGCCGAACGGAACGCCTTGTACACCTCGCGCAGCAGCACGGCGTCGGCGGCGGACATCAGCCCGGCCTGTTCCAGCTCTTCGAGGATACGGATGTTGTCGGTCCAGCGCAGTATGGCCGGATGGTCGTGGGACCAGGCCAAAGCGGCGTATTGCACCATAAATTCGATATCCACGATACCGCCGGCATCCTGCTTGATATCGAACGGCTGGCCGGCATCGAAGGCGTTGCCCGCGGTGCCGGCGGCAGTAGCCTTGGTGCCCAGGTTGTCGCGCATCTTGGCGCGCATTTCGCTGACTTCTACGCGCAGCTTGTCGAGGTCGCGAGGCTGGCCGAGGACCTGCGCCCGTACTGCCTCGAAGGCCGTCGCCACCTGCTTGCAACCCACCAATACGCGGGCCCGCACCAGGGCCTGGTGCTCCCAGGTCCAGGCCTCGTTCTGCTGGTAGCGCTCGAAGGCGCCCAGCGAGCTGACCAGCAGCCCCGAGGCGCCGGAGGGGCGCAGGCGCATGTCCACGTCGTAAAGCTGGCCGGAGTTGGTCTGGGTGGTCAGCAGGTGGATGATGCGCTGGCCCAGGCGGGTGTAGAACTGCGCGCTGTCGATGGGTTTGGCGCCGTCGGTTTCAGCGTTCGGATCGCCATCGTGGATGAACACCAGGTCCAGGTCCGAACCGTGGCCCAGCTCCAGGCCGCCGACCTTGCCGTAGCCGACAATGATGAAGCCCGGGTCGCACAGGCTGCCGTCGCTGCGCTTGGGCTGGCCGTGGCGCGCCACGGTCTGGCGCCAGGCCAGGGCCAGCACCTGGTCGAGAATCGCCTCGGCCAGCCAGGTCAGGTAGTCGCTGACCTTCATCAACGGCAGGTTGCCGCTGATCTCCGAGGCGGCCACGCGCAGGTTGTGGGCCAGCTTGAAGTGGCGCAGGGCCTCCATCTGCTGCTCCAGGTCGTCCTCGGGAATGCGCGTCAGGCGCTCGCGCAGCTCGGCGGCCAGCTCTGGCGCCAGCGGCGGGCTGAACAAGCGGCCCTCGTTGAGCAGCTCGTCGAGCAGCAGCGGGTAGCGGGCCATCTGCTCGGCGATCCACGGGCTGGCGGCGCACAGGGTCAGCAGGCGGCGCAGGGCGCCAGGGTTCTCGGTGAGCAGCACCAGGTAGGCCGAGCGCCGCGCCACGGCCTCGACCAATGGCAGCACCCGCTCCAGCACCAGGTCGGGGTTGTCGTGCTCGACCGCCTGGGCCAGCAGCCGCGGAATGAAGGCGTCCAGGCGCTCGCGACCGATACGCTGCATCGAGCGCAGGGTCGGGCTGGCCCGCAGCGCGGTCAGGCGGCGCAGGGCCTCGGCCGGCTGGCGGAAGCCGGCCTCCTCGAGCTGGCGGGAGGCCGCGTCTTCATCCTGGGCCTGCTCCCACAGCGGCGACCACTCGCCGCCGACCACCAGTTCGCCTTCGGTTTCGTCCTCATCCGGGTCGGCGATGACCTGGCGGAAATGCCAGTCGATGCGCCCACGCCAGTGCATCAATTGGCCGTGGAAGCTGTCCCAGTCGGCAAAGCCGAGCATGTAGGCGATACGCTCGCGGTCGGTCGGATCGTCCGGCAGCATCTGGGTCTGGCGGTCGGCGATGGCCTGGATCGCGTGCTCGGTGTAGCGCAGGAACTCATAGCCGTCGCGCAGCTCGGCGACCACGGCCGGCGGCAGGTAGCCCTGCCCTTCCAGGGTGGTCAGCACCTTGAGCAACGGCCGCTGCTGCAGGCTCAGGTCGCGCCCGCCGTGAATCAGCTGGAACGCCTGGGCGATGAATTCCACCTCGCGAATGCCGCCGGCACCGAGCTTGATGTTGTCGGCCATGCCCTTGCGCCGCACTTCCTGCTGGATCAGCTGCTTCATGGTGCGCAGCGCCTCGATGGCGGAGAAGTCCAGGTAGCGCCGGTAGACGAACGGCCGCAGCATCTCCTGCAACTGCGCGCCGGCTACCTGATCACCGGCGACCACCCGCGCCTTGATCATGGCGTAGCGCTCCCAGTCGCGCCCCTGGTCCTGGTAGTACTGCTCCAGGGCATTGAAGCTGAGCACCAGCGCGCCGGCCGAGCCATAGGGGCGCAGGCGCATGTCGACGCGGAACACGAAGCCGTCGACGGTGACCGGGTCGAGCGCCTTGATCAGGCGCTGGCCCAGGCGGGTGAAGAACTCCTGGTTGTCCAGCGAGCGCTTGACCCCTTCGGTTTCGCCGCCCTCGGGGAAGGCGAAGATCAGGTCGATGTCGGATGACAGGTTCAGCTCCACCGCGCCCAGCTTGCCCATGCCCAGCACCACCAGGTGCTGGGGCTGGCCGCTGCGGTTGCCGATGGGCGTGCCGAACTGCTGGCAGTGGCGCGGGTACAGCCATTGATAAGCTTCGTCGATGCTGGCGTCGGCCAGGTCGGACAGATCGCGGCAGGTTTCAGGCAACGCGGCCTGGCGGGTAATGTCGCGCCAGATGATGCGCAGTTGCTGGCGGTTGCGCTCGCGGCGCAGGTTGCGCGCCAGTTCGTCCTCGTTCTGGGCAGCCTGGGCCACGGCGTTGATCTGCGCACGCAGTTGGCCCGGCGCGAACGCCTGGTCCATCGCGCCGCTGGCCAGCAGTTCGAACAGCATCGTCGGATCACGCTGGGCCTGGGCCAGGACGAAGTCGCTGGCGGCGGCGACCTGGTCGAACTGACGGCGGTGCTCGGCGCTCAGGCTGTCCAGGGCCAGGCCAGGATGACCTGCCAGGGCATCGCGCAGGAATTGCTGGTTGCGAGCGACCAGCGGTTGGAGGGCGGCAGGCAGATCGAGCGGCAAAGGCAGGCGCATGGTCTATCCTTGATCGGCGTGAAAGAGAGCGGTTGCAGAGGTCAAACGGGGGTTGGACCACGGTTGGACTGTCGTACAAAAGTTGGAAATAGCTGAAATAATCAAAAATTTGGCAAAACCCATCAAGATTCACCTGCCATCGACACACCGCCAACCAACATGAACGTTTTTCCCCACAACCCGGGATGCGACCAAACGTCGCATTTGTGTAGTTTTACTACTACTCATGACCTGCCAAAGCATGAAATGAGAAAGCATTTGTAGTAAAACTACACCGCGCCGGATGACTGTCCGGTAATCCAAGAATTCACGACGTCTGCCCATAAGGCCAGTCGCAAACTCAGGCCATCGATTCTGGTGG
Source organism: Pseudomonas sp. DVZ6 (assembly GCF_024259445.1). Lineage (NCBI taxonomy): Bacteria > Pseudomonadati > Pseudomonadota > Gammaproteobacteria > Pseudomonadales > Pseudomonadaceae > Pseudomonas > Pseudomonas sp. DVZ6. The sequence continues at coordinate 7,386 of NZ_JANCLM010000059.1, read as the reverse complement.
CCTTTCCGCCCTGGAGCAAGCCATGCAAGACCTCGATCCAATCGAAACCCAGGAATGGCTGGATGCCCTGGAGTCGGTCCTCGACAAAGAAGGCGAAGACCGCGCTCATTACCTGATGACCCGTATGGGCGAGCTGGCCACCCGTAGTGGCTCCCAGCTGCCGTATGCCATCACCACGCCGTACCGCAACACCATCCCTGTCACCCACGAAGCACGCATGCCTGGCGACCTGTTCATGGAACGCCGCATCCGCTCGATGGTGCGTTGGAACGCCCTGGCCATGGTCATGCGCACCAACCTGAAAGACTCGGACCTGGGCGGACACATCTCCAGCTTCGCCTCCAGCGCCACCCTGTACGACATCGGCTTCAACTACTTCTTCCAGGCCCCGACCGACGAACACGGCGGCGACCTGATCTTCTTCCAGGGCCACGCTTCGCCAGGCGTCTACGCCCGCGCCTTCATGGAAGGCCGCATCAACGAAGAGCAGATGAACAACTTCCGTCAGGAAGTGGACGGCAAAGGCCTGTCTTCGTACCCGCACCCGTGGCTGATGCCTGACTTCTGGCAGTTCCCGACCGTATCGATGGGCCTGGGCCCGATCCAGGCGATCTACCAGGCACGCTTCATGAAGTACCTGGAAGCCCGTGGCTTCATCCCGGCCGGCAAGCAGAAGGTCTGGTGCTTCATGGGCGACGGCGAGTGCGACGAGCCGGAATCCCTGGGCGCGATCGCCCTGGCCGGCCGCGAGAAGCTGGACAACCTGATCTTCGTCATCAACTGCAACCTGCAGCGCCTCGACGGCCCGGTTCGCGGCAACGGCAAGATCATCCAGGAACTCGAAGGCGTGTTCCGAGGCGGTGGCTGGAACGTCAACAAAGTCGTCTGGGGCCGTTTCTGGGACCCACTGCTGGCCAAGGATACCAACGGTGCCCTGCAGCGCCGCATGGACGAGGTCATCGACGGCGAGTACCAGAACTACAAAGCCAAAGATGGCGCGTACGTTCGTGAAAACTTCTTCAACACCCCAGAGCTCAAGGCCATGGTCGAAGACCTGTCCGACGACGAGATCTGGAAGCTCAACCGTGGCGGCCACGACCCGTACAAGGTCTACGCGGCGTACCACCAGGCCGTGAACCACAAAGAGCAGCCGACCGTCATCCTGGCCAAGACCATCAAGGGTTACGGTACCGGTGCCGGCGAAGCCAAGAACACCGCGCACAACACCAAGAAGGTCGACGTCGACAGCCTGCGTCACTTCCGTGACCGCTTCGACATCCCGGTCAAGGATGCGGATCTGGAGAACCTGCCGTTCTTCAAGCCGGAAGAAGGTTCCGCCGAAGCCAAGTACCTGGCCGAACGCCGTGCCGCCCTGGGCGGTTTCGTGCCACAGCGCCGCGCCAAGAGCTTCAGCGTGCCAACCCCGCCACTGGAAACGCTGAAAGCGATCCTGGACGGCTCGGGCGACCGCGAAATCTCCACCACCATGGCCTTCGTGCGCATCCTGGCGCAGCTGGTCAAGGACAAGGACATCGGCCAGCGCATCGTCCCGATCATCCCGGACGAAGCCCGTACCTTCGGTATGGAAGGCATGTTCCGCCAGCTGGGCATCTACTCGTCGGTCGGCCAGCTCTACGAGCCAGTCGATAAAGACCAGGTGATGTTCTACCGCGAGGACAAGAAGGGCCAGATCCTCGAGGAAGGCATCAACGAAGCCGGCGCCATGTCGTCGTTCATCGCTGCCGGTACCTCGTACAGCTGCCACAACCAGCCGATGCTGCCGTTCTACATCTTCTACTCGATGTTCGGCTTCCAGCGCATTGGCGACCTGGCCTGGGCCGCCGGCGACAGCCGCACCCGTGGCTTCCTGATCGGCGGTACCGCCGGCCGTACCACCCTCAACGGTGAAGGCCTGCAGCACGAAGACGGTCACAGCCACATGATGGCGGGCACCATCCCGAACTGCCGCACCTACGATCCGACCTACGGCTACGAGCTGGCGGTGATCATCCAGGACGGCATGAAGAAGATGACCGAAGAGCAACAGGACATCTTCTACTACATCACCGTGATGAACGAATCCTACCAGCAGCCTGCCATGCCGGCCGGTGTCGAGGAAGGCATCATCAAGGGCATGTACCTGCTGGAAGAAGACACCCGCGAAGCCGCGCACCACGTACAGCTGATGGGCTCCGGCACCATCCTGCGCGAAGTCCGCGAGGCCGCGAAGATCCTGCGTGAAGAGTTCAACGTCGGCGCCGACGTGTGGAGCGTCACCAGCTTCAACGAACTGCGTCGCGACGGCCTGGCCGTGGAACGCGCCAACCGCCTCAAGCCTGGCCAGAAGCCTCAGAAGACCTACGTCGAAGAGTGCCTGGCCGGTCGCAAGGGCCCGGTCATCGCCTCCACCGACTACATGAAGCTGTTCGCCGAGCAGATTCGCCAGTGGGTGCCGAGCAAAGAGTTCAAGGTCCTGGGTACCGACGGTTACGGTCGCAGCGACAGCCGCAAGAAGCTGCGTCACTTCTTCGAAGTCGACCGCCACTTCGTGGTGCTGGCTGCCCTGGAAGCCCTGGCTGACCGTGGCGAGATCGAACCCAAGGTTGTGGCTGACGCCATCGTCAAGTTCGGCATCGATCCGGACAAGCGCAACCCACTGGACTGCTGAGGAGTATTTTTAAGTGAGCGAACTCATTCGCGTACCTGACATCGGCAGCGGTGAAGGTGAAATCATCGAGCTGTTCGTCAAGGTCGGTGACCGTATCGAGGCTGACCAGAGCCTGCTGACCCTGGAGTCCGACAAGGCCTCCATGGAGATCCCCGCGCCGAAGGCCGGTGTGGTCAAGGAACTGAAGGTCAAGCTGGGCGACCGCCTGAAAGAAGGCGACGAGCTGCTGGTCCTGGAAGTCGAGGGCGCCGCTGCGGCGCCTGAGGCTCCGGCCGCCGCCGCTCCGACACCAGCTGCTGCCGCTTCAGCGCCGGCCGCTGAAGCCGCACCTGCGCCTGCCGCAGCCCCGGCTGCCGCCAGCGTGCAGGACATCCACGTGCCGGACATCGGCTCGTCGGGCAAGGCCAAGATCATCGAAGTGCTGGTCAAGGTCGGCGACACCGTCGAAGCCGACCAGTCGCTGATCACCCTGGAGTCCGACAAGGCCTCCATGGAAATCCCGTCGCCTAGCGCCGGCGTGATCGAAGCCGTGCTGTGCAAGCTGGAAGACGAAGTCGGCACCGGCGATCTGATCTTCAAGATCAAGGCCGCAGGCGCCGCCCCTGCAGCAGCGCCGGCTCCGGCCGCTGCTGCTCCGGCTGCCGCTGCTGCCCCAGCCGCTGCACCTGCCGCCGCTCCAGCTGCTGCACCTGCTCCAGCGCCGGTCGCCACCGCGCCGGCCGCCGGCAGCAACGCCAAGGTTCACGCAGGCCCGGCCGTTCGTCAGCTGGCCCGTGAATTCGGCGTCGAGCTGGGCGCAGTTGCCGCCACCGGCCCGCACGGCCGCATCCTCAAGGAAGACGTGCAGGTCTACGTCAAGGCGATGATGCAGAAGGCCAAGGAAGCGCCGGCAGCCGCCGGTGCGACCGGCGGCGCCGGCATCCCGCCGATCCCTGCCGTGGACTTCAGCAAGTTCGGTGAAGTGGAAGAAGTGGCCCTGACCCGCCTGATGCAGGTCGGTGCCGCCAACCTGCACCGCAGCTGGCTGAACGTGCCGCACGTGACCCAGTTCGACTCCGCCGACATCACCGAGCTGGAAGCCTTCCGCGTCGCGCAGAAGGCCGTGGCCGAGAAAGCGGGCGTCAAGCTGACCGTGCTGCCACTGCTGCTCAAGGCCTGCGCCTTCCTGCTCAAGGAACTGCCGGACTTCAACAGCTCGCTGGCGCCAAGCGGCAAGGCGATCATCCGCAAGAAGTACGTGCACATCGGCTTCGCCGTGGACACCCCGGACGGTCTGCTGGTCCCGGTGATCAAGAACGTCGACCAGAAGAGCCTGCTGCAACTGGCTGCCGAAGCTGCCGCGCTGGCCGAGAAAGCCCGCACCAAGAAGCTTTCGGCCGACGAGATGCAGGGCGCCTGCTTCACCATCTCCAGCCTCGGCCACATTGGCGGCACCGGCTTCACGCCGATCGTCAACGCGCCTGAGGTGGCGATCCTCGGTGTGTCCAAGGCGACCATGCAGCCGGTCTGGGACGGCAAGGCCTTCCAGCCGAAGCTGATGCTGCCACTGTCGCTGTCCTACGATCACCGTGTGATCAACGGCGCCGCCGCCGCGCGCTTCACCAAGCGCCTGGGCGACGTGCTGGGCGATATCCGCACCATGCTGCTGTAACGCAGCACGCTGCCCCTCCCTAGAGGGGCAGCCCCGTTTTCGAGCTGCCACGCTCGTACCTCAACCCCGCCAATTGGCGGGGCTTTTTTTTGCCTGGGATTGCTGGGAGGGCTTTGCCTCCTTTTCGCGGCGCAAGGCCGCTCCTACAGGGGGATGCGATCGTCTGCCGCCCGCCGGTCCTACAGATTCTGCAAGAACAGCCGACAACCTGTTCACAGCATCCCCCATGGCCGCTTGCCAGCCCACGGGACATGATGCAACCTTGCCCGATGCGCCGTGCTCCAGGCCGCGCCCCAGTTCAAGCGAGTCTTCGATGAAAAGCCAACCCGATGCCGCCAGCCGTGTGGCGGCCGAGGTCGTGACGCAGCTTCCCGTGCCCTCGCGGCTCGGTATGCTGCGTTTCGAGCGGCTGAACGAAGCCAGCTGGGCCATGCTCTACCTCGACCCGGCCTGCGACCGCCAGTTCGGCCTGCCCGCCGCCGAGCTCTGCGCCCTGATCGGCTCGCCCTACGCCAGCCTCATGGAGCCAGAAGCACGCTACAAGCTGCACGACGAGATCCAGCTGCAGCTGGCCCAGCACGGCTATTACCGGGTGCGCTACACCCTGCACGCCTGCCCGGCGCCACTGCGCCTGCTGGAGGTCGGGGAGAGCTACAAGCAGCACAATCGCCAATTGCTGCGCGGCTACCTGACGGTGTTCGACGACCACCGCCAGGACACCCCGGACCTCGACGCCAACGACCTGGAGTCACGCAACAACCGCCTGCAACTGGCCCTGCAACTGAACCAGCGCGCCCAGCAGGAGCAGCTCGAGCACCTGGACAGGGTGCGCGCCCAGCAGGACCTGATCCTGCGCCTGGCGCGCCAGCGCTACAGCATCGGCAACTCGCTGCTCGAAGCCGCCGAGCTGATCACCCGCAGCGCCTGCGAGATCTACAAGGTCGACTGCGCCAGCATCTGGTACCTGAACGACCAGCGCCTGGAGCCGATCAGCGCCTGGTACAGCCGCGACCAACAGCACCGCATGCCCGAGGCGATCGACGCCAGCCGCTTCCCGGACTACCTGGAAGCCCTGCACGCCAGCCGCGCCATCGACGCCCACAACGCCAGCCACGACCCGCGCACCCGCGAGATGGCCGAATCGCTGTACAGCACCGACGACAACGCCATGCTCGATGCCAGTATCCGCATCGACGGCCAGGTGGTCGGCGTGCTGTGCCTGGAGCAGACCGGCCAGCCTCGGGCCTGGCAGTCGGACGAGATCGCCTTCGCCGGCGAGCTGGCCGACCAATTCGCCCAGGTCATCAACAACCACAACCGGCGCACCGCCGCCAGCGCCCTGCACCTGTTCCAGCGCGCCGTGGAACAGAGCGCCAGCGCCTTCCTGCTGGTCAACCGCGACGGCGTGGTGGAATACGTCAACCCCAGCTTCACCGCGATCACCCAGTACAGCACCGAAGAGGTCCAGGGCCATCACCTGGCCGAACTGCCGGCGCTGGAAAACCTGAGCGAGCTGCTGTTCGACTCGCCGTCGAGCCTGGCCATGGGCAACAGCTGGCAGGGCGAGTTCAAGAGCCGGCGCAAGAACCTCGAGCCGTACTGGGGCCAGCTGTCGATCTCCAAGGTGTACGGCGACAACCGCGAGCTGACCCACTACATCGGCATCTACGAGGATGTCACCCAGACCAAGCTGGCCCAGCAGCGCATCGAGCGCCTGGCCTACACCGACAACCTGACCAACCTGGGCAACCGCCCGGCGTTCATCCGCAACCTCGACGAGCGCTTCGCCCGCGACAGCGCCAGCCCCATCTGCCTGCTGCTGGTGGACATCGACAACTTCAAGCGGATCAACGACAGCCTCGGCCACCAGACCGGCGACAAGCTTTTGATCAGCCTGGCCCGGCGCCTGCGCAACAGCCTGGCCAACGGCGGCAGCCTGGCGCGCTTCGCCAGCAACGAGTTCGCCGTGCTGCTCGACGACACCAGCCTGGAAGATGGCCAGGGTGTCGCCCACCAGCTGCTGCGTACCCTCGACAAACCAATGTTCGTCGACAACCAGCTGATCAACGTCACCGCCTCCGTGGGCCTGGCCTGCGCGCCGCTGCACGGCAGCGACCCGGCCACGCTGATGAAGAACGCCGGCCTGGCCCTGCACAAGGCCAAGGCCAACGGCAAGCACCAGGTCCAGGTGTTCACCGAAGTGCTCAACGCCGAGGCCAGCTACAAGCTGTTCGTCGAGAACAACCTGCGCCGCGCCCTGACCCAGAACGAACTGGAAGTGTTCTACCAGCCCAAGTTGTGCCTGCGCAGCGGCCGCCTGCTTGGCCTTGAGGCGCTGCTGCGCTGGAACCACCCCGAGCGCGGCATGATCCGCCCCGACCAGTTCATCAGCGTGGCCGAGGAAACCGGCCTGATCATCCCCATCGGCAAGTGGGTGGTGCGCCAGTCCTGCCGCATGAGCCAGCAACTGCGCGAGGCCGGCTTCGGCAACCTGCACGTGGCCATCAACCTGTCGCCCAAGCAGTTCTCCGACCCCGAGCTGGTCAGCTCGATCGGCAGCATCCTCAAGGAGGAAGCCCTGCCGCCGCACCTGCTGGAGCTGGAACTGACCGAAGGCCTGCTGCTGGAAGCCACCGAGGACACCCACCGTCAGCTCGACGAGCTCAAGGCCCTGGGCCTGGCCCTGGCCATGGACGACTTTGGCACCGGCTACTCGTCGCTGAGCTACCTGAAGAAGTTCCCGATCGACATCATCAAGATCGACCGCAGCTTCATCAACGAGATCCCCGACAACCAGGACGACATGGAGATCACCTCGGCGGTGGTGGCCATGGCCCACAACCTCAAGCTCAAGGTGGTCGCCGAAGGGATCGAGACCCCCGAGCAGCTGGCGTTCCTGCGCCGACACCGCTGCGACGTCGGCCAGGGCTACCTGTTCGACCGGCCGATTCCGGGGCGCGAGCTGAACGAGAAACTGCGCCGCTATCCTCGTGGTCCGGTGGACTGACAGCGGCGTAAAGCTCGGGCACTATAGACATCACTTGCCTGCCGGGGCTGCTTTGCAGCC
>NZ_JANCLM010000058.1:0-24000 GCF_024259445.1 Pseudomonas sp. DVZ6 | reverse complement strand
TGCGACCCCCGGCAATGCGGAGGCCGAAGCGTTGGCAGCGGTGTGGTCGTCGTCCATCGGGGTTTTGGGCTTGAGTATTGAGGCGACAGGGAAAGCGATCGAGATATTGCGGCCTGCCCGGGTCGCCGTGACGGCGGGCTCGACATTGATGAAGGGGACGCAACTTGTGAAATACGGTGGTGCCATTGCTGCCGTGGCCGGATTTGCCGATAGTGCCAACTATGTATTAGCGGCTCAAAGAACAGCCTCCCAGGGAGATAACCCATCCACAATATCCTATTATATTGCCGGAGGACTTGCATTTCTCTCAGCAGGTGCAGGTGTAAGCACACTTTACTTTGGCACTGCTTTCCTAGGGCCTGTAGGGTTTGCACTAATACTTGCACTTTCGGCCTACACGTTTGCTTCGATAGCTAAAAAAGATGAATCGTCCCCACTGGAAATCTGGGCACGCCAGTCCAGATGGGGGCTACCCGATTCGAATCGCGAGTGGCAGACCGCCGATGAAAGTGACAACTCCATAGGTGCTCTCAATGCAGCCCTATTGGGTATTACTGCGCACGTTTCAATAGACATAACATTCAAAGAAACACACCCACCAAAAACGATAGAGCCGTTCGTCACGCTGAGGGACAGCTTCTCGATTCCACTCGAAACACGTCTGAACTACACAATAACCATTCCTAACTTTGTTCACGGACAGGCAAGATACGAATGGACGGTGGTAGTTTATTCACCGGGTAGAAACACAGTACCGACCGTGTACTCGGGAGACAGCGACAAGGCAAAAACCGAGCTGCATGAGAGCACCGGTAGTTCAGAGGATAGTTCTCGCCAAGGAAAGACTCTAAGAATAGAAGGGAGTACACCAACCGCAGATTTCAAAACTATCGACGCCTTTGAGTTAACAGTCAGCTATTGGCCCGACAAGGACGACACCACAAATTTCGCGAAATTAGTAAAAAAACAAGACAAACTGGACGTAAGGGGATGAAAATGAAAAAACCTATCCTGGTTCCTCCATGCTCAGGCTGGAAAGAGGACTTCCATCCTCCATTCACCTCTTCCAATGTCGCACCATCCCCCACACTATTAAGTGCAAACTACCAAGACGACACCTACCTGGAAGTATCACGACATTCAATAAGTGCTCGAGAGATACTATTTGTGCTAGCACTAGCCACTATTCCAGTTCTTATCCTGATCACTTACGCAGTAGTCGATAGCGTAATATATAGTCTGTACAATCTTATGCTGGCCGGAATCCTTACACTACTTGCAGGCATATGGCAGACAACTTTATTCCTTCGCGCGGCCAGCATGCCCCCGCGCGATGAACCAATACGTTTCAACCGTGCCCGCCAAAAAATTTACGCCTACAATTTCAATTTCTGTTGGTGGAACCCCTTCATTCCATGGCCAATAAAAATCGTCAGTTACGACTGGAAGGATGTACGCGCAGAACGCTGGAGAAAACAAGCCGTAACCCACCAAGGCTCGCACCTCGTAAAGACAGGGATCATGTTGTCCATCGTGGCGCCAGGCACCAACAACGTCATCGACCGATTCCCCTTGAACAACGCTTACGGTGAAGCATCGATTTGGGCCTATATATGTACTTACATGCAACATGGCCTCTCCGCGGTTCCACCAGCCCCGCTCAATAGAGATCACAACGATCTCCTCTGGTGCCAATTCGCCATGCGTCTGGCGCCAGAGGTCAAGTGGCCTGAGAAGATAGACCACGAATCTCGAACCGCCCCGCAGGCCACTCCACCTGTAAAGGTGGCGTTGTCATGAAACATGCCTTTATCTGATTATTAGTTACTGGCCCGACAAGAATAACGCCACAAACTTAGTCAGCCCTACAAAAAAACACAATTGAACACAACGAGACAACCATGAAAAATAGACCTACCCTAGTTCCTCCGTGCCCAGGCTGGAAGGAGGACTTCAACCTTCCAAGCGACCCGACTAAAGTCGACCCTTCTCCCATACTGCTAAGTTCAAACCATCAAGACGACATCTACTTAGAAACACCTCGCAACTCAGTCCGCACTGGAGGGCTACTGTTCCTATGCTTACCACCTAGCTTCATATTAATAGCAATATCCATAGAGCCAATAATAGACAGCATCCAGCATAGCGATCACGCGCGACTACTTATTGAACTGGTAGTTCTTACCATTGTGAGCTGGCAAGCAGCATCTTTTTATCGACTTGTCCGCTCCACACCACGTGATGAGCCAATACGTTTCAACCGTGCCCGTCAAAAAATCTACGCTTACAACTTTACTTTCTGTTGGTGGAACCCTTTCATTCCATGGCCAATAAAAATCGTCAGCTACGACTGGAAGGATGTACGCGCCGAACGCTGGAGAAAACAGGCTGTCACCCACCAAGGCTCGCACCTCGTGAAGACAGGGATCATGTTGTCCGTCGTCGAACAGGGCACCAACAAGGTCATCGACCGGTTCTCTTTGAGTAATACGTATGGGGAAGAGTCCATCTGGGCCTACATCTGCACTTACATGCAACATGGTCTCGATGCTGTTTCACCTGCCCCACACAATGAAGATCACAACCTTCTGCTCTGGTATCAGTTCGCCAAGCGTCTGGCACCAGAGGTCAAGTGGCCAGAAGCGATAGACCACGAATCGCGAACGGCCCCACAAACCGCTCCACTTGCCCAGGTAGAGTCGCCATGAAGCCTGTCGTCCTCGTCGGCCATCGCCACCTTTGCCCTCTCCACGGGGAAGGCACTGTCATCAGTGGCGCGGGCAGTGCCGCAGTGAATGGTCGTGCAATCGCACGCATAGGGGATGAACTCAGCTGCGGTGCGGTCATCGAGACTGGTGCAGCGCATACGCTCATTGAGGGCAGCCCTGCGGCGCGCCAGGGAGACAAGACAAGCCATGGCGGGACACTGATAGAAGGTGACCCCGCCTGGCTGATCGAATAGGGCTAGTGCTGTGCGGCAGGCTAGCGTCGTCGAGCATGATCATCATGACGGGCGCCACGCTATGCCCCCTGTGCGTGAAGAAGGGACTGATAACCGGCCACAAGCAAATACGCCTGGACCTAACGCAGAAGCTCCTGGCCTTTGCACGTGAATCAGGCCTCATACGGCAGGAAGACCAGATTACCTATGTGACCTTCATGGCGCTGCTGGGTGAGGGCCTGACGAGCGATCCCGTCTGGCAAGCCGCCATCAATGACGCCCTCGACAAGCAAACGTCGCTCGTCGAGTCGGTACAAACGCACCTGCATGAGCAGCTTCGCTGAGGACATCGGATGTTCGACTTCAACAAATTGCTCGAAATCACTCGGTAGAACTGCGAGGCCCTGGAGGCTCCCTTCGCCAGCGGGCCCGCCGTCCATTGCACGCGCACCTTCACCATCCTGCCCCTGCGCTATGCGGCCGTTGGCGGCACTACCGGCCAGCGCCTGCGCTTGCCAACCCTGCCCGATCACCTGCGCCATCCCTACAGCGTTGCCACGCTCCAGCATGCCGACTATGCCATTCGGCCACTGCGCCAAGGCTTCCTGTACGTCATGGAGAAACGCAAGCGCAGCGGGCAGCACAGCCTGCACCCGCCCTATCGCATTGCGGCGAACGGTTCATTGTCGCTGGTTGACCTCGGGCAGTCCGAGCCGGACGCCACAGACGGCCACACCCTGCGCGACATGATTCGCAACATGGCCTGGGCGTTCAACGTCCATGACCTCGAAGACCTGGCTGAGCTGCGCCTGTTCTACAGCCCCGACCCGTTGACCGAAGCGGCCCAGCAGCAACTGCTGCGTCGACGCGACAGGCCGCCGGCCGTGGATGTCGCCGCCTTCACCGGCCTTGGCTGCCCGACGCCCAGGCCTTATGTGCTGCGCCATGACCAACTGGACCTGGTCGCCGATTTCGCTGCGGAAACTGACAGCTCATTGCGCAAGCTGCTGGACAACCAGCTGTTCAGTGAAACCAGCGTCCACTCGCTAACGGCGGCCCGGTACATGCTGGGCCCGGTTGCCGGCAAACCCGAAGCCCGTGGTATCGCGGTGGTGGTGGAGGATGCCATCGGCATCACCCAGCAACTCAATGCCTGGCGCAACGCCAAGACCCCGCCCGAGCGCTTCCAGGTGCTGGACCTCGCCCTCGCCCGCAGCGCCCCCGCCCAGGTGGGCATGGCCATGACCCTCAGCGAGCTGCAGGTGGACCGCCAGGTCTTCGAGTACAACCAGCAACTGCCCGGCGCCTTCGACAGTGTCCATGGCTTTCACAGCCGCCTGCTGCGCCAGACCGCCACCCGCGGCTACCTGATCAACGCCATTGCCCGCCACCAGCTCGAACACGGCGTGCTCGCCCTGGTGCTCGACGACACCGTCGGCCTGGTCCAAGAGTACAACCACCAGCGCCTCAACTGGATCGCCCGGCGCCAGCAATGGCGCGAGGACCCGATGCGCGTCTATCAACTGCAGACCTCGCAGATCCTGCAGACCCTGCGCGCCATGCAATGGCCCTGGGCCGAGCAGCAGACCCCGTCCTTCGAGCCACACAGCGGCGATGGCCCACCGGTGTTCGTCGACCCGCAGGTCGAGCACCAGCGCGAGGTCGAACGGCGCGCCCGGGACGGCGTCGCCCGGCTCGAGGAGCGCTACCACGAGCCCCTGCGCGCGGGCTTCCAGGCCGAGTACGAGCGCCAGGAAGCCGAGTACCAGCGCTACATCGACCTGAACACCCAGGCCTATTATGGCTGCTGTCTGCAAATACGATCCACAAGCCATGCCGGAAGGACTTTACCAAGCCGTCATGCAAACGACCGAGGAGCCTTGAGCCATGGCCCGACACGGCGCGATTCGCAAGGGTGACCGTCACAGTGGTGGCGGTAGGATGATCGAGGGCCGCGGTGTACTGATCGATGGTGTGCCGCAGTGTGTGCTTGGCGATCGCGCAGCCTGCCCGCTGCACGGTGGTGAGTTCGCGCTGGTATCCAGCGCTGACAACACCGTGCTGTTCAACGACATCCCCTTGGTGTTCGAACCTGCGCAGCTGGCGTGTGGCTGCAGCGTTTTGTCTTCCTGTAGGCCGGGTAATGCCAGAGCGTAAGCCAACCTGAAAAGGTTGGCTGGCAGCGCCGACGCCATCGCGGGGCAAGCCCGCTCCCACGCTGGTATGTGCAGCACTGGGAGCTGTAGAGCGCCGGCAACGCCAGTGGCGTCATAGCGTAAGCCAACCTGGGGAGGTTGGCTGGCAGTGCCGACGCCACGCGGGGCAAGCCCGCTCCCACGCTGGTGTGTGCAGCGCTGGGAGCTGTAGAGCGCCGGCACCGCCAGTGGCGGCATGTTTACCCCATGAACAGCCGGTACGCCGGATTCTCCGTCTCGTCCCAGTACTGATAGCCCATCTCGTCCAGCGCCTGTGGCAACCCGGCCAGTTCGTCGTCCGGCACCTCCAGCCCGGCGAACACCCGCGCTTGTGCCGCGCCGTGGTTGCGGTAGTGGAACAGGCTGATGTTCCAGCGCTTGCCCAGGCGCTCGAGGAAGCCCAGCAGCGCCCCAGGACGCTCGGGAAACTCGAAGCGCAGTACCCGCTCGCCGGCCCCCGGCGCCGCGTGGCCGCCGACGGTGTGGCGCACGTGCAGCTTGGCCAGTTCGTTGTCGGTCAGGTCGAGCACCTGGTAGCCCTGCTCATGCAGGCTGGTTAGCAGTTGCTCCCGAGGGTCGTGCTGGGGGTGGGTCTGCACGCCGACGAACAGGCGCGCCTCCTTGCCCGGGTAGTAGCGGTAGTTGAACTCGGTGATCTGGCGCTTGCCCAGGGCCAGGCAGAAGGCGCGGAAGCTGCCGGGGCGCTCGGGGATGGTCACGGCGATGATCGCCTCGCGCTGCTCGCCCAGCTCGGCGCGCTCGGCGACATGGCGCAGGCGGTCGAAGTTGACGTTGGCGCCGGAGTCGATGGCCACCAAGGCCTGGCCCTGCAGGCCCTCGCGGGCCACGTAGCGCTTGATGCCGGCCACGGCCAGGGCGCCGGAAGGCTCGGTGATCGAACGGGTGTCGTCGTAGATGTCCTTGATCGCCGCGCACAACTCGTCGCTGCTGACCGTCACCACCTCGTCGACGAAGTGGCGGCACAGCTCGAAGCAGTGCGCGCCGATCTGCGCCACCGCCACGCCGTCGGCGAAGGTGCCGACCTGCGGCAGGATCACCCGCTCGCCGGCGGCCATGGCGGCCTGCAGGCAGTTGGAGTCCTCCGGCTCGACGCCGATCACCTTGACCTCGGGGCGCAGGTACTTGACGTAGGCGGCGATGCCGGCGATCAGGCCGCCGCCGCCGACCGGGACGAAGATCGCATGCAGCGGGCCGGGGTGTTGGCGAAGGATCTCCATGGCCACGGTGCCCTGCCCGGCGATGACGTCGGGGTCGTCGAACGGCGGCACGAAGGTCGCCCCGTCGCGATCGGCCAGTTGCAGGGCATGGGCCAGGGCGTGGGGGAAGCTTTCGCCGTGCAGCACCACATGGCCCCCCCGTGAACGCACGCCTTCGACCTTGAGCGAGGGAGTGGTGGTGGGCATGACGATGGTGGTCTTGATGCCCAGGTGCGAGCCGGCCAGGGCCACGCCCTGGGCGTGGTTGCCGGCCGACGCGGTGATGACGCCGCGTTCGCGCTGGGCGCAAGTCAGGCGCGACAGCCGGGTGTAGGCGCCGCGGATCTTGAAGGAGAACGTCGGTTGCAGGTCTTCGCGCTTGAGCAGGACCTGGTTGCCCAGGCTGACCGACAGGGCCGGCGCCGCTTGCAAGGGGGTTTCGATGGCCAGGTCGTACACCGGGGCCGAGAGAATCCGGCGCACTTGCTCGGACAGCAGTTGCTGGGGCGTTGCCGGGGTACGCAGGGTGGCGCTGAGGCTGGTCATCGATGACTCCTGGTTTTTTTGTAGTGCCCAGGAGTCAGAGAGAAGAAACCCGCCTCCAGGGCGGGTTCAGTGCATGTGTGCGCTAGCCCGCCAAGCTGATAATGGCGGTAATAATGCTGAGGGCGCGACGCTGCGGGAATGGGTTCATGGGGTAGGAAGCTAGCGTGGGGGACAGGCGCAAGTCAAGGACTTCAGCTTTGGCTCAAGCGTGTTGGTTTGAGTGTTTGTATGCGCATTTATTGGCGAGGGTGATCATCAAGGCGGGCCTGGAGATGGCCGGGCTGCCGGTGGGCGAGCCACGGCGGCGGGTGTTCGGGCTGGATGCCCAAGGCCGCGACCAGATGAAGACGCTGCTCGACGCCTTGCGTCAGGGCTAACATCAGCGACGTGCCTGTGGGAATCCGCTCCCACAGGCCATCTGCACGCTTGAGAACTCAACCCCGAACCCGGAGAATGTACCGACCCAAACGACCAGAAGCCATGGAAAAGGACCTTTCCAGTGAACCAGAAACAACGCGACGCCCTCAGCAAATTCCTCAGCTACGTACTGCGCCATGCCCCCGAATCCATCGACCTGTCCCTGGACCGCGACGGCTGGGCCGATGTCGACGCGCTGATCCACGGCGCCGGCCGGCAAGGCCATGCCTTCGACCTGCACGCCCTGCGTGAAGTGGTCGAGACCAATGACAAGCGCCGCTTCACCCTCTCCGACGATGGCCGCCGCATCCGCGCCGCCCAGGGCCACAGCAGCGCCCAGGTCGAAGTGCGCCATGTCGCCAAGACGCCACCCGCCCTGCTCTATCACGGCACCGCCAGCCGCTTCCTGGCCTCCATCGAAGCCCAGGGCCTGATCCCCGGCAGCCGCCACCATGTGCACCTGAGCGAGGATCCGCAGACCGCGTTGGCGGTGGGCAAGCGATATGGTCAGCCGGTGCTGCTCAGGGTCGATACCCAGGCCATGTGCGCAGCGGGAACGGTGTTCTATCAAGCCGACAACGGTGTCTGGCTGGTAGACCAGGTGCCGCCGGCCCATCTGTCACGCCAAGCCCTGTAGGAGCGGCCTTGTGCCGCGAAAGGGCTGCGTAGCAGCCCCGGCGATATCAGCCTGATGCACAAATCCTGGGGCCGCTTCGCAGCCCTTTCGCGGCACAAGGCCGCTCCTACAGGGGAATGTGCAAGCCTGGGACTAATGCGCCATCCCCAGCTCCGCATCATCCATCAGCGCCTTGGCCAACGCACTGAGGTAATGCGCCGCCCAGACCATCCGCGGATCTTCATCCATCACCCCGACCAAGGTCAGGTGCCGCACATAGTCCATCAACTCCGATGCTTGCTCGCGAGCGTGCTGGCAAGGAATGCCGGGCTCGATGCAGAACAACGGCTGGGCATCCTTGCCCTCGCCCTGATAAAAACGGGTCTTGCCCGGCGTGACCTGGGTCTTGCCATCGTCTGTGGTCATGATCGATCTCCCTGAAAACGTCGTCGGCTAGTGCAGCGTGCGGGGCTCGCCCGGCGCTTGGACCGAGTGCTGCACCTGGGTCAGGGCGGATTCGAGCAACGTGCGCACCGCCTCCATTTCGTGGGCGGCGGCCAGCATCAGGATCGCACCGGGCGACCGGGGCTTGAGCTGGACGGCCTGGTTGGCCACCGTGAGCGCGCAGAAGGCGTACTCGATGGCGCGTACCAAGGTGTCTTCGAGGAAGTGGGCGTGATCCTGGGGGGAAGGTGGATCGGGACAATCTTCAGCATGCTCGTACTCCAACAATGGTTGAGGGTTGAGCTGTCAGCTGAACTGCTGTCAAACAGTCGGGTGGCAGCTGTACGCGGGTTGACAGACCGAGATTGTTGGCACTCGGCGCACACAAGGTGCCCGCACGTACAGCTGCCATTGAGCGTATGCAAACGTGGACAACAATCGACGGCCTGTCAAAATTGGTAGCGGCAGGCCGAGACTAGAAGGCGAGTTGACCTGGGGCAAGGGCTGAAAGGCGGTAAAAGCATGCTTCGGAAATGAACTACAAGGAATAAGGAAGTTCCGATTCTTATCCTTGCTCCAGGTGCAAAAAACCAGGACAGGGAGGCTGCCTAGGCAAAGTCGTCTGCGAGGCTGCTTTTCTCGGTCGAACGCTACAACCTGCATGTCTTAAGCTGTTCGATGACAGCAGCCACGGTACCTCTCTCAAGCTTTAAACCTTCTACTGTATGGCCATCATCCCGCGACCAAACCAGTCGATCACCATCCCGTTCCATTTTGAAATACAGAATGAAACCAGAATCTTCAGCTTCAGTAGCCGAAAAATCCGCGATGCCTGGTAGCAAATCGGCTATTTCCCCCGAAAAGTAGGCCCTGGCATTGTCGAAAACTTCTCGATCTTCATAGATTAGATCCGCCGTAGAGTCAGGTAATCGGATGCCGGAGAAGAAACTCAGCGCTGAACGCAGCTCCAACGCTTCTACAGCATCAAAAATACGCACTCCACCGGCATACACGCAAAGCACACCATTTTTCCAGCTGTCACCCTGCACATTCCAAGCGTCAACGACCTGGAACTGCACGGCGAACCTATCCGGGTCACCTGCAATCACTTGATTCTCACTCCCAAAAGTTTCTGAGAGGAAAAAGGGGACAGATTTATTTTTCACACTCTAAATTTCGACTTGCCCCGCTTCCAGCGCTAGACGTCCTCACTAATATCTTCAGCATCAAGCTTCGTCGCCGTCTTGGCCATGCAAAGGCAGAAATTAGAGTAGGAAAATAAATCTGTCCCCTTTTCTGCTCTTTTCTGCTTTTTTGTCCCTTTTCTCTCACAATACCAAGTATTCAGTGCCATCCTCTCAACACATCTTCAGTGCTTCGTAAGCGCACTCAACACAATGATGAACCTGCCCTGCATTCAGATAATAATCTGGATCGCTCTGCAGCAGACTCTCATCATCCGTAAGAGCATCAAGATCGCCAAACAGCTTATCCAACACACAATAAACATCTTCGGAAAGCGGCAACTGTTCGTTTTTGAATCGCTCAAAGAACAACTCAGCAAATTGCTCCAAAGAACACGCCTTAGACAAGTACCCCTCCATCATATTCATATATAGCGACACCGCACTTTCCATCTCATCACCCTCCACCAAGCTTTCCGTTTTTAAGCACATGCCCTAGCTGAGTTGGACTCAACTTCCACCCTGAAAGAAACTGGCCGCCAGCATCACGAATCACGTTCAACCCAGTAACAGGATCCAAAAAGTGCGTTACATCTTTATTTCGATAAGTCCCATAAATCATCTTGGTCCCAGGCGCCACAATATGTTGCTGAATCAGCGCCTCAAATTCAATCTGCGATTGTTTGTTGAAATTTCCCGTTACGCCAAAATCTTTGGCGTGCCTGAAAGCATGCTGCAACTGGGCCTTCGTGTAACCAATTTGGGTATTTTCCGCTGTTTTTGCGACAGAGCGCAGATAGGGCAACCCGGCTTCCGCATCGGTGATGGCACCATTGGATCCCCCTATCCCGGTCCGACCAGCCTTGGTTTGAACCATGCGCTCGATTGCCGCCTGAACCCTCGGCGAATCCAGTACACCACCCGAAACTCCTGGCGGACGCAGTCCATTGATGCGTTGCCCGATAGGCAACATGGCAATCATGTTGAGCATCGGCGCCCATTGCCCGGAGACATCCGCCAGCTTTTCGAGGCTCAGTACCGCGCGTTCGGTCAACAGCTCCTTGAACTCAGTACAGGTCGGCGTCAGGCAGTTGAGTTTTTCCAGGTCCGCCAAGCCGGAGGCGATCTGCCCCATCAGGTCCCGGGCGCGGACCACGCCTCCGGTTTCCTTGGCCCACTCGAAGTTTTCCTCGCTCTTGAGCTTGTGCTCGTTGGCGACCCACAGCTTTTTCTGGCACCCCTCGTCAAAACCACAGATATTCATGTCGTCCACGAAGTCCGGCATATCGTTGTGGCTGAGGTTGTTGTATTGCGTGGCATTGCCCGCCACCCAACTGCCGGCCTGAAGACTGCCGGCATTGCCGCCATCAACCGCTGCCGCCGCCACCACACCCAGCAACTGCGAAGACATCAGCATCAGGTAGTCGCGCTGCTTCGGATTCATCGCAGTCGCCATCCGTCGCAACTGATTGGCGAACGCTTCGTTTACCCCCGCTGCCATGGCTCCGAGGGCGAAGTCGCTGCCCGACGCTTCGGCGATAAAGCCGCCGACCAGGGCATGCAGGGCGATCTTTTCCGGGCTGCCAGTCTTGAGGTTGAGGTTGCCAACCTGATCGAAGGACACCGCCGCCAAGGAGTTGTAGATCGTCGACTGGAGTATGCCCGCGAGCGTGACATCGCGTCCGAAGGCCTTGGCGACCAAGGCGGCCGATGTGTTGTTGATCAGTTGCTGTCCGGCAAAGTGACCAATGGCCTCCATCGAGCCGAGGTCGACAACCGTCTTGCCATTGACCTGCTTGGTCATGGTCATGTCGCCAAGGTAATGATCGGCTATGCCAGCCGTGATCGTGGCGATCGCGGCGTTGGTCAGGCCGTCCTTGCTGGCGACAGCCTTCAGGCCTGCGCCAAGGTCTCCCTTGTTGTTGATCGTGCCGACCGCACCGGTAGTGGCCAGGCTCGCAGCACCGGCCAACTGCATACCGGACAAGCCCGCACCCGCAGGTCCGAGCATCACCGTCATCAGGATGGCGATCACCATCTGCGCTGCCGGACCAAGGCCAGAGTTGGCGTATTTGAAGCTTGTGTGCACCTCCTGGACCTGGCGCCAATCGACGCCGCCTTGCGCCTCCAGCTCCTTCAGCCAAGCCAGCTTGGGATCGGCGTTGACCATTGCATCAATGGACTCGCGCACCGTCTGCTGATTGACCTGACGTACATCGGCACGAATGCTGCCCACGGCAGAGATCGCGACGTCGCCCGTGGCCACCAGTTCGCTCTGACGCAAGGTTTCGTCGGTGCGCCCCTTGCCCTTCATGCTGAACCAGCCAGCGTCTGACTTGCTCTTCTCGTGACTCTCCTGATGCAGGTCCTTGACCCCTTCGAAGGTGATGTCACCCCCGCTTTCCAGGGTCAGGTCGGCGCCGCTGGTGAGCTTGGCCACCTGGTAGCGTTGGTCGCCATCACTGACGAGGGTCAGGTCGCCACCACTGGTGATCTCGCTGCCGACATGACGCACGTCGGTGACTTCATCGCGCCTGGTCTTCTTGCTGCCGAAGCTGCCTTTGCTCTTTTTCTGGTACAGCGAGTAATCGCTGTCGGTCTCGGCCAGCAGTTCGAGCTGGTCACCGGCGTAGAGGAAGGCCTCGTCGCCCGCGCTGACGCGGCTGGAGATAAGCTTGAGGTCCTCGCCTGCCGTGAGCGAGACATCGCCGCCGGCCTTGAGGTCGGTCGTCACCTGGCGGACATGGTCCTCCTGGCGCGTGACTTTTTTGCTCTTGGCGTAGAAGTGCTCCTCGTTGGCCGCGGAGGCCAGGGTCAGGTCGTTGAGGGCATCGACGGTGATGTTGCGCTTGGCCTCCAGTTCGCTGCCGACGGCGGTGAAGTCGTGGCCGGCGAACATGCCCAGGTCGCGGCCCGCGGTAACCTGCGAGCCGAACTGGGTGATGCTCTCGCTGCTCTGGCGCCCGTTGCGGTACTGGGTGCTCTGCTCGGCCGAGCCGATCAGCAGGTCACGGCCCGTGCGGATCTCCAGGTCGCGGCCGGCCTGCAGCACACCGCCGACGTTGACCATGTCGCGGCCGGTGGACATCGACAGGTCGTTGCTCGCCTCGATGCGCGCGGCGCTGTCCAGGGTCGCCCAGGTGGTGTAGCGGCCCTGCGCCTGCGACTGGGTGCGCTCGTTGACCACGTCGCCCAGCAAGGTGGAGAGGTTGACGTCACGCCCTTTGATGATGCCGCCAGCACCGTTGTACAGGGTGTTGCCCGCCAGCAGGTCGACCCGCCCACCGGCTTCGATCAGCCCGGTGTTGACCAGGTTCTCGCCCGCGCTGGCCGACAGGTTGTTGCTGGCACGCACGGTACCGGGGTTGATCAGGTCGGTGCCGGCGATCAGGGTCACGTCCCGGCCTTCGATCAGGGCGCCGTTGGGTCCCAGCCGGTCATTGGCGTTGGCCAGGTACAACACCGGCACCAGCACTTTCTCACCCATCACCTGGTGCTCTTCGAGCCAGACGATGTCCTGGGTCAGTGCCGCCACCTGCGCCGCCGTCAGGCTGACCCCGACGGACAGGCTCAATTGCTGCTTGCTGGCCAGCGCGTTGTCCATCAGGTGGCGATACAGCGCCTCGTCGGAGGTCTGCCCGTCGATGTAGCGCTTGCCGGTGCGGGCCGTGACCGCCTGCTGGATCAGGCGCTGCTCGTAGAAACCGTCGCCCAGGCGTTTCCAGCTCTTGTCCGGGTCGTAGCCGAGGTTGCCGAGCAGGTAATCCGAACTCATGAACTGCTTGAGGTTGGTCAGCACCGGGTCGGTTTCGATCAGGTACTTGTGCGGCTGGGCGCCGGTCGTGGCGGCGGGTACGCCCTGCACACGGGGGATGCTCAGCGGGTTGATCGCGCTGGCCCGGCTGGAAACGCCGGCGGCCACGCTCGGGCTGACGGCCGCGACCGTCGGCAGTACCGGAGCCGGTTGCGTGATCGTGGCGCCACCGCCCGATCCGCTGGCCAGGCGCGGCGCCTCCACTTGTACAGGGGTGGCCTGGTGGCCTGCGCCCAGTTCGCTGCGGCCTGGCAGCGCCTGCGGCCCCTGCCCCGCCGCGATCGCCTCGACCCTGACGGTGTCGATCCGCGTATCCAGGTCGATGCCCTGGCGCTGGCGCTCGCCCAGTTGACGCTCGCTGGCACTACTCGGCGCCAGCGCCGCGATATCGACAGCGCGCCCCTGCATCTGCGGCAGCGGTTGCTGGCGCTGTTGCAGGTCGATGCTGGCGCCGCCCAGCGTCCAGCTGGCGGGGGCCGGATTAGCCACCGACACGCTGGCCTGGCTGGCGGCCTGGCTGCTCAGGCGGAACAGGCCATTGCCGCTGGTGGGCAGGCTGAAGCCGGGCAGATCCAGCGGGTTGACCTGGCGCTGGGCCAGGTCAGGCGGCAATTGCCGGTTCGGCGCCACCACCGTGCGGGTGAAGGTGGCGGCCGTGCGCGTGTCCAGCGTGCGCCCGGCGTTGGCGCCCGGCGCGTTCCAGGCTTGCTCGACTCCGTTGCTCAACCGCGTGGCGGCTGTGATCGAGACATTGCCACCGGCCTGGATGATTGCCGGCAGGTAGGTCTGGGCATCCCCAGCAATGATCTTTTCGCCAAAGACGTTGGCACCCTTGACCGCAGCGGGCGCTTCGGCACGAACACCCTGAGCGTACAGCGAAGGGGCACGGTAGTTCCTGTTGTAGTAATCGCTGCCCCTCCACGACTGCACGGCAACCGAGCCGAAGTTGAGCCAGTTGGACTGCTCGCGGGGTGGCCCACAGCACCTGAAGCTGTGAGGCAGCAGCCGCGAAGCCTGGCCATCGGCATTCAGGAACCAGAAGTCGTAGGCGTACTGGGCATCGTTGTACCGGTTGTACGCATACATTTCGACCGTATTGACCGACGCATCCAGGTACTTGAAGCTGGTGAAGTTCCCGACTGCGCTACCTTGGTTCTCGAAGGTATCGACCACGATGCTGATGTTGCCGCTGGCCGCCACCTGCGAGTTGCTGTTGGTGAACCGACTGCCACTGATATGCAGATCCTTCCCCGAGGTAATGCTGGCCGCCACGGCATCGGCACCTGTAGGCGCAGATGTGCGAATTTGCTCGACCAGGACGTAATGGGAAGGATCGGACCTGGTGATGCCCAGCCTTGGCGACGTGCAGCTGTAGCAACGAATCCCCAGCGCCGAGGAAATGACCTCACGGTTCACGTTGAAGTTGTTGCGCTCGTTGACCACCTGCGCCGCATTCAGGCTGAAGTTGCCCAGGCTCTGCATCTGCCCCGACAGGTTGCGGATCAGCGTCGCCCGGCTGCCCGGCAGCAGGCCGCCGATGGCGATGTCGCCGATGCCGTACAGGTCCGCCAGGGTGTTGTTCAAGCTGTCCGTGGCCACCTGCATGGCAGCGCCCGAGAAGATCAGCCCACCGCCCTGGTTGGTGATGCCGCTGGCAGTCAGCTGCAGGCCCCCCGAGCCTGCCAGCGTGCCGCTGTTGAGCAACTGCCCGGCGTTGATCTTCAGCATCTGCCCGGCCGTGACGCGGCCCAGGTTGCCCAGTGCCGCAAGGCTGCCCGCGCCGCCCAGGGTCACATTCCCGGCGCCGGCGAGCGTGCCGCTGCTGGCCAGGTCGATGCTGCCCGCATCCAGCGACAGGGCCCCCAGGCTGGTCGCGCGACCGCCCGCGGCGTAACGGCCAGACAACGCCAGCGCCAGGCTGCCGTTGCTGGCGATCAGGCCATCGTTGCTCCAGTTGGTGCCCGTGCCCACCAGGCTTTCGCTTGCCAGCAACTGACCGCTG
The DNA here is from genome assembly GCF_024259445.1 of Pseudomonas sp. DVZ6. Taxonomy (NCBI): domain Bacteria; kingdom Pseudomonadati; phylum Pseudomonadota; class Gammaproteobacteria; order Pseudomonadales; family Pseudomonadaceae; genus Pseudomonas; species Pseudomonas sp. DVZ6. The sequence goes on along the minus strand of NZ_JANCLM010000058.1, from coordinate 8,624 downwards.
CCGGTCTGCACCAGCTCACCGACATTGACCGTCAGGCGCGCCGCCTGGATCACGCTGCTGTTGGTCCAGCTCGCGGCGTTCAGGGTCAGGCCGCCAAGGGTGACGATTTCGCCGCCGGCCCCGCCGAGGTTGGCCAGGCCGATATCGAACGTGCCGGCCCCACCATGCACCAGGCGCCCCCCGGCATTGAGGAAGCCCGCCGACTGCAGGCTCAGGTCCTGGTTGGCGATTTCCAGCACGCCGCCACGGTTGTCCAGCGCCCCCGTCAACTGCAGGCGCGTGCCGCCGGCACTGCCCAGGGTACGCAGCTGGCCGCCCTGGTTGTTCAGGCCGGCTGCGCTCAGGCCCAGGCGGCTATCGCTCTCGATGATGCCGCCCGTGTTGAGGAGGCTGCCACGCAACCCGAACTCCACGGACTGGCCGGCGATCTGGCCATTGCCGCCGTTGTCCAGGTCGATGGCGTCGATGCCCAGTTGCCCCAGGGCAAACAGGCCGCCACCGCGGTTGTTCAGGTTGGCGGTGCGTACGTCCAGGGCGCCGGCCTGGGCGGCCAGGCGGCCACTGCTGTTGTCCAGCCCGCCGAGGGCGATCAGCTTGAGCTGGCGCGCCTGGATGATACCGTTCTGGGCATTGCCCAGCAGGCCACCGACCTTGGCATCGAGCAATCCTTGCAGGCTGGCGAGCACTCCGCCACGGTTGTCGACGCTGTCAGCCTCGAGCAGCAGGTTGCCGCCCTGCGCGATCAGCTTGCCGCCCTGGTTGTCCAGCGCGCCGAGGCTGGTGAGGGTGACGGCGCTCCTGGCCTGGGCGGCGCCGGCTTGGTTGCTCACACGTGCGGCGTGCACCACGAGGCTGCCGTCATCGGCGTGGATCAGGCCGTCACGGTCGTTGAGCATGGCGCCCGAGAGGTCCAGCTGGACGTTGCCATTGGCGGCCAGCGTGCCCTTGTCACTATTGTCGAGGCTGGCCCCTGCCAGGCGCAGGCCGGCCTGGCTGACCAGTTGTCCTCCCTGGTTGAGCACCACGGCGGTGCCCCTCACCTGCAAGCCCGCGCCGCTAAGCAGCTTGCCCTGGACGTTGCTCAGCTGGCCGGCGAGGTCCAGGGTCAGGGTGTCCAGCCCGACCAACGTGCCACCTGAGTTGTCCAGGCCGGCGGCGCGCAGGCTGAACGCCGCCCCGCTGTCGATCCGACCGCCCTGGCGGTTGTCCAGGGTGCCGTTTCCAAGGTCCAGGTGCTGCGCCGCGGCGCTGGCCAGGAACCCGCCACGGTTGTCGAGGCTGGCCGCCTTGACCCGGAGCATGCCCTGGCTGACCAGTGCGCCGCCCAGGCTGTTGTCCAGCGCTGCGCCGAGGGTGATCGTCAGGTCGCCCTCCCGGCTGGAGAGCGTGCCGCCGTTGCGATTGTCCAGGCTGCTGGCGGTCAGCTCCAGGCCTTGGCTGCCGGACACCAGGCCGCCCTGGTTGAGCAGCCGGTCGGCGTCCAGCGTCAGGCGCCCGGTACTGATCAGCCGCCCGGCGCCGTTGTCGAGGGTGCGCGCGCCCAGGCTGAAGCCCTGGGCGCTGGAAATTTCGCCCTGGCGATTGTCGAGGTCGCGCAGGTTGGCCAGGGTCAACGGGCCTTTGCCATAAATCAGCCCCGCACGGTTGTCGAGATCACCGGCCAGGCCCTCGAACAGCAAGGCCAGGCTGCCCTCGCTCAACAGGCGCCCACCTTGCTGGCTGAGGCGGGTGGCCTGCACCTGTAGCGCGCCCTTGGCGGAAATCTCGCCGGCATCGTTGCGCAACTGGCCGGTAGTCAACACCAGGCTGTCCTTGCTGCTGATCAGGCCCTTGGCGCTGTTGTCGACCTGGCCGGCCTGCAGTGTCAGGCGTTGCTCGGTCAGCACCTGGCCGCCCTCGTTGTCCAGGTTGGCGGCGTTCAGCTCGAGCAGCTGGCGGGCGTTCACCAGGCCGCCGGCCTGGTTGCCGAGCAGGCCGGCGACGTCCAGGCGCAGGTCCCCCCGGCTGTTGATGTGGCCGCCGGCATTGGCCAGGCTCGCCGCCTTGAGCGCCACGCCTGCGGCGGCGATCTGCCCCTTGAGGTTGAGCAAGGCGCGCTCCACCACCAGGCTCAGGCCCTGCTGGCCGAGCAGCTTGCCGTTGCCGTTGTCCAACTCGGTCGCCGCCAGGCTGAAGGCGCTGGCGCTGGAGATTTCACCGCCCCGGTTGTCGACACGCGCCAGGCGTTTGAGCAGTAACTGACCCGGCGTGTTGATCAACCCCTGCTGGTTATCCAGCTCGCCGTGGTCGAGGTCCAGTTCGATGCGCTGCGCGCTGTACAGGGTGCCGCCCTGCTGACGCAGGCTGGTGACGTTGGCGACCAGGGCCTGCTGGCTGGTGATGCGGCCGCCGCTGTTGTCCACTCGGGCCGCGTCGAGATTCAGGCTGGCGCCACTGGTCAGGCGCCCGCCCTCCTGGTTGTCGAGATTGCCGGTGGTGATGCGCAGCGCATCCTTGGCACTGACCGTGCCGGCCCGGTTGTCGAGGCTGGCGCCGGCCAGGTCGAGACGCCCGTTGGCAATCACCTGGCCGCCACGGTTGGCTACCGCCCCCTGGCTTTCGAGCCACAAGTCGCCGGCGCTGGACAGCAGGCCAGCGTTGTTACCCAGCAGGGCGCCGACCAGGCGCAGCCCACCTTCGCTGGTGATGCGTCCCTGGTCGTTGAGCAGGTCGCCCTCGACCTCCAGGTCCTGGCCGGTGTCACCACGCAACTCGCCGCCGCGGTTGTCCAGGCTGGCGCCACGCAGGTGGACACTGCCGGCGCCGATCAGGCCTTTCTGGTTGAGGGTCACCCGCTGTTCGAGCGTCAACAGGCCCTTGGCCAGCAGCAGGCCCGCGGCGCTGTTGTCCAGGCGCTGCCCGATAAGCGTGACGCTGCCCTTGCCGTTGATCTCGCCGCCGCGGTTGTCCAGGGTGGCGGCCTTGAGTACCAGGGCACCCGTGGCCCCCAGCAGCCCCGCCGCGCGGTTGTCGACCTGGTCGGCGTCCAAGGCCAGCGCCCCCTCGGCCTGGACCTTGCCTTGCCGGTTGTCCAGCGCCCCCAGGCGTGCCTGCAAGTCACCCTTGGCCGACAGCTTGCCCTCGGCATTGAGCACGGTGGCGGCGCCCAGGCCGAGATCGCCATCGGCCTGCACGGTGCCACCTTGGTTATCCAACGCTGCGCCGACCTGAAGCTGCAAACCGCCAAGACTGCCCAGCAATCCGCCGTGGTTGTTCAAGCCGGCGGCACTGAGCTCAAGCCCTCGGGCACTGACCTGGCCGCGCAGGTTGTCGAGCTGGCGGGCGATGCGCACGGTCAGGCGCTCGCCGCCCAGCAGTTTGCCGTCGGTGTTGTCCAGGCTGTCGGCAAGCAACGTGTAGGCCTGCAGGCTGGAAATCTCGCCACGCTGGTTGACCACCTCGCCGAGGTTGCGCAGCACCAGCGAGCCGGGCCCGCGAATCAGGCCGCCGCTGTTGTCCAATCGGCCGTGGTTCAGGTTCAGCTCCAGCCCCTGCAGGCTGAACAGCTCCCCGCCCTGCTGGTCGAGGCCGCTGATACTGGCTGTGAAGGTGCGCGCGGAAATGCTGCCGGTGGCCTGGTTGCCGACCTGCCCAGCCGTGAGCTGCAGACGCTCGCCGCTGCGTACGACACCCGCCTGGCCATTGTCCAGGGTGCCGGTGTCGAGGTTCAGGTTGGCTTCAGCGGTGAGTCGACCGCCGTTGCCGTTGTCGACGCTGGCACTGGCCAGCACCAGGCTGGCGTCAGTCTCGATGCGGCCGCCCTGGTTGTGCAGCCCCTGCGCGACGGTGGCGCGCAGGTCGCCCTTGGCCGAAAGCGTACCTTGCTGGTTGAGCAGGGACGCGCCATCGAGGTTCAGGCTGCCATCGCTGTACAGCCGCCCCGTGCGGTTGTCGAGCAGCGCCGCACTCGGACCCTGGCCACTGGCGGACTGGCCAAGCTGCAGATGCTGGCCCGCGCCGACAGTCCCGCCCCGGTTATCCAGCTGTGCCATGCGCAACTCGACCTGCTGACCGAACAGCAAACCCTTGCTCTGGTTGATCAAGCGGTCCAGCACCAGCGCCAGGTGCGTGCCCGCCAGCACCTTGCCGCCTTCGCTGTTGTCCAGCCGTTCGCCCGCGATGTCGACCCGCGCCAGGCTGGCCAGCCGGCCGCCACGGTTGTCGCTGCTGGCAACCTGCAGGTCGAGCCCCGCGTTGCCGGAGACCAGCCCCCCACCGCTGTTGTCGAGCGCATCACCGCGCAGGGTCAGGCGCCCTTCGGCGACGAATTCGCCGCCTTGCTGACGCAACTGGCGGATATCCGCGCTCACCTCGCCGCGGCCGGCCATGCGGCCCTTGCCATTGTCCACCTCGGCCGCGTCCAGGCGCAGCAACGCACCGGCGGTGAGCAGGCCCTCGCGGTTGTCCAGGTAGCGACCGGCGAACGCCAGGCCCTCCTTGCCACGCAACAGGCCCTTGCGGTTGTCGAGGCTGTCGACGGTCGATTGCAGCTGGCGGTCGGCATGCAGGGTACCCTGCTGGTTATCGACACTGGTGCCGCGCAACGTCAGCAGATCGGCGCCGCTGACCAGGCCGGTGTGGTTGTCCAGGCGCCCGAACGCCAGGTCGATCAACCCCTTGGCACGGATCTGCCCACCCTCGCCGTTGTTCAGCAAGGCGCCCGTGCCGACCCGTAACGCGCCATCGCTGGTCAGGCTGCCACGGCCGCTGTTGTCCAGGCTGCCGGCCTCGACCCGCAGGTCCTGGCCGGTGCTGAGGACCCCGGCACGGTTGTCCAGGGCCCCGGTGATGTTCACGTGGGTAGCCACATCGCCGAGGATCTCACCCCCTCGGTTATCCAGGGACGCGGCACGCACCTGGGTCAGGCCACCGCTGGATACTTCGCCCTCGCCGTTGTCCACGGCGCCGGCGACGTCCAGGGCCAGGTCCTGCTCGGCACCCAGGGTCCCGCCATGGTTGGCCAGGCTGGCGGCACGCAGCTCCAGGCTGGTCGCCGAGACCAGGCCATGGGCGTTGGCCAGGGCGTGCTCCACCAGCACCTTCAGCGCCTGGTCGCTGTGCAGCGTGCCGTTGCCATTGTCGAGGCTGTGGGCGGCCAGGGTGAATCCCCTGGCGCTGGATATCTCGCCGCCACGGTTGTCGACGCCGGCCAGTTGCCGAAGCACCAACTGCCCAGGGGTATGGATCAGGCCGCCGCGGTTGTCCAATGCGCCGAGCGACAGGTCGAGCGTCAGGTCGCCATCGCTGACCAGTTGCCCGCCCGCCTGCTGGTCCAGGCGCCCCAGTTCGGCCAGCAGCCCCTTGTGGCTGGCGATCCGGCCGCCCTGGCTGTTGTCCAGCTCTTTTGCCTTCAACACCAGAAGGTCACCGCTGCGCAGTTGACCAGCCTGGCGGTTGACAAGCACCTCGCTGGTGATTGTCACGGCCCCTGTGCTTTCGAGCAGGCCGGCATCGCCGTTATCCAGGCGCTGGCCCGTGAACACCAGGCGCCCGGCGCCCTTGATCTGCCCGGCCCGGTTGTCCAGCGCCTGCAGCTCGAGGTCGATATCGCCTGTAGCCAGGAGCTTGCCAGTGTGGTTGTCCAGGCCCGCGCCGCCGAGCGAGAGCGCGCCACCGGCGCTGATCAGCCCTGCGCGATTGAGCAGTTCGGCGTCGATGCGCGCGGTCAGTCCGGCATTGCTGACCAGTTCTGCGGCAGTGTTGTCCAGACGGCTTGCATGAACATCCAGCGCCTGCGCGGCAATGCGCCCACGGGCGTTGTCCAGGGCCTGGGCGATACGCAGGATAAGCACCTGCTCGGAGAGCAGCTTGCCGTCCTGGTTGTTGAGGCTGTCGGCAGTCAGGCTGAAGCCCTGCTGGCTGGAGACCTCACCCCGGCGGTTGCCAACCGTGGCCAGGTTGCGCAGCAGCAAGGCGCCCGGGCTCTGCAGCGTGCCGCCTTCGTTGTTCCAGTGGCCACGGGAAAGATCCAGGGTCAGGCCCTGCGCGGCACTGATGCGCCCCTGGCGATTGTCCAGCCCGGTGCTGGTCAGCAGCAGGCTGCCGTTGCCGGCGATCTGCCCCTCCAGGTTGACCAGGCTGCCGGCCTGTAGCACGAAGGCCTGCTCGGCCAGCAACCGGCCACGGCTGTTGTCCAGCTGGCCGGCGACTGTCAGTTGCAGGCCGCCGCGCGCCTGCACGGTGCCGTCCTGGCTGAGCAGGGTCGCGGCGCTCAGGGTCAACTGGTGGCCAGCGATCAGGCCGGCGGTGTTGGCCAGTTGCCCGGCAATCTGCACCCGCAGGTCGTTGCCGCCGAGCAGCTTGCCGGCGCTGTTGTCCAGTTGCCGCGCCACCAGCGCATAGGCCTGGCCGGCGGAGATCTCGCCGCCGCGGTTGTCGACGGTCCCCAGGCGTTGCAGGGTCAGTTGGCCCGGGGTGGTGAGCAGGCCGCCGTCGCTGTTGTCCAGGTGGCCGTCGGCCATGTCCAGGGTCAGCGCCTTGGCGCCGTGCAGCTGGCCTGCGCCACGCTGGTCGAGCTGGCCAACGCGCGCCGTGGCCTGGCCATCGCTGGCGATGCGCCCGGCATTGCGGTTGTCGACGCTGGCGGCCTGCAGTTGCAGGTCCTGCCCGGCGGCCAGGGCGCCGGCGCGGTTGTCCAGGCGCCCGGCGACGGTGATGTCCAGCGCCTGCCCGGCGCTCAGCCGGCCGCCCTGGTTGTCCAGCTGGTTGGCGCCCAGCGTGTTGCGCTGCTGCGCCGACAGCTCGCCACCGCGGTTGTCCAGGGTCTGCGCGGTGACGCGCTGGGTCTGACCGGCGCTGATCAGGCCGTTCTGGTTGCCCAGGGTCTGTGTCGCCTGCACGGTCTGGTCGCGTCCGGCCAGCACCCTGCCCTGGGCGCTGTTGTCCAGGGCGGTGCTGGTGATCCGGCTGTCCTGCCCGGCACTGAGGGTACCGCTGCGGTTATCCAGCTGCCCTTGTACCGCGAGGTCCAGGTCGCGGCTGGCGACAATGCTCTTGCCACTGTTGAGCAACTGCCCGCTGGCGATGCTCACGTCACCCTGGGCGTTGCGGCTGCCATCGGCGCTCACGCCGGCCTCGATCACGCCGAGGTTGGTCAAGATACCGGTGGCTTGCAGGTTGATCTGGTTACCGGCGGTAATAACCTGGCGCGATGCCAGGTCGGCACTGCTGCGCACCTCGACCTGGCTGACGCCATGCACCGGCCCTTGCAGGTCGACGCCGGCGGCCTGCAGCTTGACCGCGCCGCTGGCGCTGGCCTGGGCCAGGCTCAGCTGACCATTGGCGTCCAGGCGGATATCGCCGCCACTGGCCGCCACGTCCCCGGCCAGGCGCACACCGACGCCCGCCTCGGTACCTACCAGGCGAATGGCGCCGGCGTACATGCCACCCAGGGCGCTGGAGTCGATGGCCAGGGCCGGCGCATCGGCCGCGTTGCCAGCGCGCGGTGTCGTGGCCAGGGTCTGGGCGTCGACATCGTTGCGCCCGGTGATGACGTTCAGTTCACGGGCGCGCAACTGCGCGTTCAGGCGTGCCGAGCGGGTAATGATGTCGAAGCGTTCGACGTTGTCGGCATTCAACCCCGCCCCTTCCAGGGCCACGCTGCCGCCATCCACCTGATAGCCACTGATCGCGCCACGGCCGTCGAGCACCGGCTTGCCGGTGCTCAGGGTCACCTGTGGCGTGTTGATGAAGCCACAGCCATCACAGGTGATGCCGTGAGGGTTGGCGACGATGACCTTGGCCGCATGCCCGGCCACTTCGGTATAGCCGCGCAGCTGGCTGGCGTTGGCGCCGTTGACTTCGTTGAGGATGACATTGGCCGCCGCCCCTTGCAGGTTCGGGTTGCCGACGATGATCCCGCCCAGCTGGGTGGCCTGGGTGCGCTCGGTGGCGTTGTTGAGGATCAGCCCCTGCTGGCCGACGTTGTAGTCACTGAACTGGTTGTGCGACAGCCCGCTGCCGTTGGGCGCGGCGATGTTGATGATCGGCACGCCGTTGCCCGCCTGGCCGAGGCTGGTGCCTGGTCCGCTGACCACCACGCCTTCGGCTGCCTGCGCCCACAGCGGCTGCCAGAACATGGCGTTGGCCAGCAGGAAGGCCAGGCCACGCTTGGGCAGCCCGCAAAAGCGCTCACGGGGCTGAATTTCGGCCGAGCGTTGGCGGGCCAGGAAGGCAAACAGGCGAACGTCCATGTCAGGTCTCGTGAATCAGGCGGTCAGATGAAGAAATCCAGGCGGAAATACACCGGGCGTTCCTTGTCGGTCAGCACGTCGGGGCGTTCCAGGCTGTGGGCGAAGGTCACGCTGGCGGCCATGTGCTGGCCACGGGCGAACAACTCCAGCGAATGGCTGCTGGCACGGCCGTGGTACTCGCCGTTGTAGCGATCGTTGCGGATCACACCGAGGTCGTAGCCCAGGCCCAGACCGTACTCGGCCACCAGCGGCTGCAGCAGCGGCCAGTTCACCGGGCGGGTCCAGCGCAGGTCGTTGCGCCAGTAGCCACCGCTGTCGCCGGACAACGACTGGTCCTTCAGCCCGCGCACCGACGACAGCCCGCCAAGGCTGATGCGCTGCGGGCTGAACAGC
>NZ_JANCLM010000057.1:0-24185 GCF_024259445.1 Pseudomonas sp. DVZ6 | reverse complement strand
GAGGGAGGTGACGGGCATGGATGCCCGTCAAGCGCTGGGGCCCAGGATGGGCCCTGCAGCGCGATCCTCCCGGGAGCAAGACCGGAGTGAGGGAACCCGGAGCGAAGCGGAGGGCCGGATGAATGGAGCGCCACGGCTTTGGTTACTTTGGCCACGACCAAAGTAACCCGCCGTAAGGGCGGAAAGGTGACTATGCGTCGACATCGCAAATGAATGCAAATAAAAACATCAAAACGAACAACGAACAACGAACAACGAACAACGAACAACGAACAACGAACAACGAACAACGAATCTAACACCAATAAAAAAACCCGCATCACTCTCGCAACACGGGCTCTTCAAAATCCAAACTCAAACCACCCAGATCACCGCTCCAGCAGAATCCGCAACATCCGCCGCAACGGCTCCGCAGCCCCCCACAGCAACTGGTCGCCAACAGTGAAGGCCCCAAGATACTGCGACCCCATGTTCAGCTTGCGCAAACGCCCGACCGGCACGTTCAGGGTCCCGGTCACCTGGGTAGGGCTCAGCTCCTGCATGCTGATCTCCCGCTGGTTAGGCACCAGCTTCACCCAGGGATTGTGCTGGCTGATCATGCTTTCGATATCCGCCAAAGGCACATCCTTGTTCAGCTTGATGGTCAGCGCCTGGCTGTGGCAACGCATGGCGCCGATCCGCACGCAGATGCCATCGACCGGAATCGGGCTCTTGAAGCGCCCAAGGATCTTGTTGGTCTCGGCCTGGGCCTTCCACTCTTCGCGGCTCTGCCCGTTCGGCAGCTCCTTGTCGATCCACGGGATCAGGCTGCCAGCCAGCGGCACGCCGAAGTTGTCGGTCGGGAAGCCCTCGCCGCGCATGGCCTCGGCCACCTTGCGATCGATGTCGAGGATGGCGCTGGCCGGGTTGGCCAGGTCGTCGGCGACCGCCGCGTGGATACCGCCCATCTGCTTGATCAGCTCACGCATGTTCTGCGCGCCGGCGCCCGAGGCCGCCTGGTAGGTCATGGCGCTCATCCACTCGACCAGGCCGGCTTCGAACAGGCCGCCCAGGCCCATCAGCATCAGGCTGACGGTGCAGTTGCCGCCGATGTAGTTCTTGGTGCCCGCGTCCAGCTGCTGGTCGATGACCTTGCGGTTGACCGGGTCGAGGATGATCACCGCGTCGTCCTGCATGCGCAGGGACGAGGCCGCGTCGATCCAGTAGCCCTGCCAGCCCGCTTCGCGCAGCTTGGGGAAGACTTCGTTGGTGTAGTCGCCGCCCTGGCAGGTCAGGATCACGTCGAGGGTCTTGAGCTCGTCGATGCTGTAGGCGTCCTTGAGCGGGCCAGTGTCCTTGCCCACGGCAGGGCCTTGGCCACCGACGTTGGAGGTGGTGAAGAACACCGGCTCGATCAGGTCGAAGTCCTGCTCTTCGAGCATCCGCTGCATGAGCACGGAACCGACCATTCCACGCCAACCGATCAGACCTACACGTTTCATCGCAACTACACCTTTGCTAAAAGTGGGCCGCCACCGGGAGTTTTTGGTGGCGGGCCAGAGAGATTACAGATTCCGCAGCGCTGCGACTACTGCGTCGCCCATTTCCTGCGTACCCACCTTGCTACAGCCCTCGGAGAAGATGTCGCCGGTGCGCAGGCCCTGGTCCAGCACCCGGCTCACCGCCTGCTCGATCGCCTCGGCGGCGGCCGTCTGGTTGAAGCTGTAGCGCAGCATCATCGACACCGAGAGAATGGTCGCCAGCGGGTTGGCGATGCCCTGCCCTGCAATGTCCGGCGCCGAACCGTGGCACGGCTCGTACATGCCCTTGTTGTCGGCATCCAGCGACGCCGACGGCAGCATGCCGATGGAACCGGTGAGCATGGAAGCCTCATCCGACAGGATGTCGCCGAACATGTTGTCGGTCACCACCACGTCGAACTGCTTGGGCGCGCGCACCAGCTGCATGGCGGCGTTGTCCACGTACATGTGGCTCAGCTCGACGTCCGGGTAGTCCTTGGCCACCTCTTCGACCACTTCGCGCCACAGCTGGCTGGAGGCCAGGACGTTGGCCTTGTCCACCGAGCACAGCTTCTTGCCGCGCACGCGGGCCATGTCGAAGCCGACACGGGCGATACGGCGCACTTCGCTCTCGCTGTACGGCAGGGTGTCATAGGCCTGGCGCTCGCCGCCTTCGAGCTCGCGCTGGCCGCGTGGCGCGCCGAAGTAGATGCCGCCGGTCAGCTCGCGGACGATGAGGATGTCCAGGCCGGAAACGATCTCGGGCTTGAGCGACGAGGCATCGGCCAGTTGCGGATAGAGGATGGCCGGGCGCAGGTTGGCGAACAGGCCCAGTTGCGAGCGGATCTTCAGCAGACCGCGCTCCGGACGGATGTCACGCTCGATCTTGTCCCACTTCGGGCCGCCCACGGCGCCCAGCAGCACGGCGTCGGCCTCGCGCGCGCGCGCCAGGGTCTCGTCGGCCAGGGGCACGCCGTGCTTGTCGATGGCCGCGCCACCGATCACGTCATGGGTGAGGCTGAAGCCGAGCTGGAACTTGTCGTTGGCCAGTTCCAGCACCTTGACCGCCTCGGCCATGATTTCCGGGCCGATGCCGTCACCTGGGAGAATCAGAATCTGCTTGCTCATGCGTTCCTCTATCCAATCAAGCGGCGCGCCTCGCAGGCGCGCCGAAGTACTTCAGTGTCCAATGCCCCTCTGCGCGGGGCAAGCAGTCAATCACGCGTCGCGGAACAACCAGGGCTGGCTGGCGCGGTGCTTGCCCTCGAACGCCTTGATCGCGTCGCTGTCCTGCAGGGTCAGGCCGATATCGTCCAGGCCGTTGAGCAGGCAGTGCTTGCGGAACGCGTCGATCTCGAACTTCAGCACCTTGCCGTCCGGACGAGTCACCGCCTGGGCCTCGAGATCGATGGTCAGCTGGTAACCCGGGTTGGCCTCGACCTGCTTGAACAGCTCGTCGACTTCGGCAGCGTCAAGAATGATCGGCAACAGGCCGTTCTTGAAGCTGTTGTTGAAGAAGATGTCGGCGAAACTCGGCGCGATCACGCTGCGAAAACCATACTCGTCGAGCGCCCATGGGGCATGCTCGCGGCTCGAGCCGCAACCGAAGTTCTCCCGCGCCAGCAACACGCTGGCACCCTGGTAACGCGCATGGTTGAGCACGAAATCCTGGTTCAACGGGCGCTTGCTGTTGTCCTGGTAAGGCTGGCCGACGTCCAGGTAACGCCACTCGTCGAACAGGTTGGGGCCGAAGCCGGTGCGCTTGATCGACTTGAGGAACTGCTTGGGGATGATCTGATCGGTGTCGACGTTGGCACGATCCAATGGCGCGACAAGACCGGTGTGCTGGGTAAAGGCTTTCATGCTGCGCTCCCTTGGATCAACTCGCGGACATCGATGAAGTGGCCGGTCACCGCGGCGGCGGCGGCCATGGCCGGGCTGACCAGGTGGGTACGACCACCGGCGCCCTGGCGGCCTTCGAAGTTGCGGTTGGAGGTGGACGCGCAGTGCTCGCCGCTCTCCAGGCGGTCCGGGTTCATCGCCAGGCACATCGAGCAGCCTGGTTCACGCCATTCGAAGCCGGCCTCGAGGAAGATCTTGTCCAGCCCTTCGCGCTCGGCCTGGGCCTTGACCAGGCCCGAGCCCGGCACCACCAGCGCCTGCTTGACGTTGGCGGCGACCTTGCGGCCCTTGGCGATTTCGGCGGCGGCGCGCAGGTCTTCGATGCGCGAGTTGGTGCACGAACCGATGAACACGCGGTCGAGCTTGATCTCGGTGATCGCCTGGTTGGCGGCCAGGCCCATGTACTTGAGGGCGCGCTCGATCGAGCCGCGCTTGATCAGGTCGGGCTCGGCGGCCGGGTCCGGCACGCGCTGGTCGACGGCCAGGACCATCTCCGGCGAGGTGCCCCAGCTGACCTGCGGCTTGATCTGCGCGGCGTCGAGCTCGACCACCGTGTCGAACACGGCATCGGCGTCGGACACCAGGCCTTTCCAGGCCTCGACGGCCTGCGTCCACTGCTCGCCCTTCGGCGCGTACGGACGGCCTTCGACATAGGCGACGGTGGTGCCGTCGACAGCCACCAGGCCTACCCGGGCACCGGCTTCGATGGACATGTTGCAGATGGTCATGCGGCCTTCCATCGACAGCTCGCGGATGGCGCTGCCGGCGAACTCCATGGCATGGCCGTTGCCGCCGGCGGTGCCGATCTTGCCGATCACGGCGAGGACGATGTCCTTGGCGGTGACGCCAGCGGGCAATTGACCCTCGACGCGCACCAGCATGTTCTTCATTTTCTTGGCCACCAGGCACTGGGTGGCGAGCACGTGCTCGACCTCGGAGGTGCCGATGCCATGGGCCAGGGCGCCGAACGCGCCGTGGGTGGAGGTGTGCGAGTCGCCGCAGACCACGGTCATGCCCGGCAAGGTCGCGCCCTGCTCCGGGCTGATGACATGGACGATACCCTGACGCTCGTCATTCATCTTGAATTCGACGATGCCATATTCGTCACAGTTCTCATCGAGGGTCTGCACCTGAAGGCGCGACACCTGGTCGACGATGGCCTCGATGCCGCCCTTGCGCTCCGGCGTGGTCGGTACGTTGTGGTCGGGGGTGGCGATGTTGGCGTCGATGCGCCACGGTTTGCGGCTGGCCAGGCGCAGGCCTTCGAAAGCCTGGGGCGAAGTCACTTCGTGGATGATGTGGCGGTCGATGTAGATCAAGGACGAGCCGTCATCGCGGCGCTTGACCTCATGAGCTTCCCAGAGTTTGTCGTAGAGCGTTTTGCCAGCCATCAGACTGTTCCTCATCAGCGTCTTTCTATGCCAAAGACCCCTTGGCTTGTACGGACGATGCTATGGCGATAGATTGAATAACTCAAATTCATAATTTTCATGCTTTGCATAACCATCAGGAATTCAAATAGATGGACCTGGCCAACCTCAGCGCCTTCATCGCCATCGCCGAAACCGGCAGTTTTTCCGGGGCGGGCGAACGCCTGCACCTGACCCAGCCGGCCATCAGCAAGCGCATCGCCGGCCTCGAGCAGCAGCTGGACGTGCGCCTGTTCGACCGCCTGGGCCGCGAGGTCACCCTCACCGAGGCCGGCCGCGCCCTGCTGCCCCGCGCTTATCAGATCCTCAACGTACTCGATGATACCCGCCGCGCCCTGACCAACCTCACCGGGGCGGTGAGCGGTCGCCTGACCCTGGCTACAAGCCATCACATCGGCCTGCACCGCCTGCCGCCGCTGCTGCGTGCCTTTACCCGCCAGTACCCGGCGGTGGCCCTGGATATCCAGTTCCTCGACTCGGAGGCGGCCTACGACGAGGTGCTGCACGGCCGCGCCGAAATTGCCGTGATCACCCTGGCGCCCGAGCCGCACCATTTGGTGCGGGCCGTGCCGGTATGGGACGACGCCCTGGACTTCGTCGCCTCGCCCGAGCACCCGCTGGCCAGCAACGGCGCGGTCAGCCTGGCCGACGTGGCGCGCCATCCGGCGGTGTTCCCCGGCGGCAACACCTTCACCCACCATATCGTCCAGCGCCTGTTCGAAAGCCAGGGCCTGGTGCCGAACATCGCCATGAGCACCAACTACCTGGAAACCATCAAGATGATGGTGTCGATCGGCCTGGCGTGGAGTGTGCTGCCACGTACTATGCTCGATGAACAAGTGGCGCCCATCGCCCTGCCCGGCATACAGCTGTCACGCCAGCTAGGCTACATACTGCATACCGAACGCACGCTGTCGAACGCGGCCAGGGCTTTCATGGCCCTGCTCGACAGCCATGCAGGGTCCGCCTGACCGCTCGTCAGCACGGCATGACATCCACAAGGACGCGTTTTCCGCCAAAGGTCTGGTACCGATGCCCAAATCAGCAAACCGCTTTCCGCGCCTGCCACGCATCCCTGCGGCTGATCCCCAGGAGTCGGAGCTGGCCTGGCAGAACGCTCCCCAGCTGCTGGCCGCGCTCAACGGCGCGCGCCTGGGCGCCTGGCTGTGGGACATCGAGAGTGGCCGGGTGAGCTGGTCACGGGGCACCCAGGCACTGTTCGGCTTCGATCCGCAGCGCCCGCTACCCAACGACGTCGACTACCTGGACCTGCTGCCCGAGGAAGACCGCGCCCGCACCCGCCAGGCGTTCCAGGCCGTGGTCAACGGCGAGCCGGTGGAACAGGCCATGCGCCACCGCATCCGCTGGCCCGATGGCAGCGTGCACTGGCTGGAGATCAACGGCAGCCTGACCCACGATCCCCATGGCCGGCCACAGATGATCGGGGTCATTCGCGAGATCACCCGCCAGCGCGAGCGGGAAACCGCGCTGATCAACTCGGAAAAGCGCTTCGCCACCCTGTTCCACCTCAGCCCCAACGCCATCCTCCTGACCCGCCGCCACGACGGCCTGATCATCGAGGTCAACCAGCATTTCGAGCACATGTTCGGCTGGCCGGGCGCCCAGGTGGTCGGCAAGACCAGCCTGGAGCTGGGCCTGTGGGTCAATCCCGAGCAGCGCCACCTGGTGATGGACGCCACCCGCGCCGGCAGCGGGCCGTTCACCCTGGAGGTGCAGTTCCGCGCCACCAGCGGCAAGATCCACGACGGCATCCTCTGCACCCAGGGCATCGAACTCGAAGGCGTCACCTACCTGATCAGCACCTTCGTCGACACCACCGAGCGCAAACGTGCCGAACAGGCGCTAAAGGACAGCCAGGAGCGCCTCGACCTGGCCCTGGACTCGGCCCAGCTCGGCACCTGGGACTGGCATATTCCCAGCGGCATGCTCTACGGCTCGGCCCGCGCCGCCCAGCTACACGGGCTGGACCCGGTGCCGTTCCACGAGTCATTCGAGGCGTTCTTCGAAGGCGTGCCCGAGCACGAGCGCAGCGTCATGCGCCAGGCCTACCGCAGCCTGCGCGAGGGGCCGGCGGGCAACTACCAGATCACCTACCGCGTGCAGCTGGACAACGGCGCCTCGCGCTATATCGAAAGCCGCGCCCGGCTGTACCGCGACGACCAGGGCAACCCGCTGCGCATGGCCGGCACCCTGCTCGACATCACCGACCAGGTCGAGCGCGAACAACGCCTGACCGCCTCGGAAGAAAAATTCGCCAGCCTGTTCCAGGTCAGCCCCGACCCGATCTGCGTGACCCGCCAGGACACCGGCCAGTTCATCGAGATCAACCCGGCCTTCAGCCAGACCTTCGGCTGGAACCCGGAGCAGATCCTCGGCCAGACCGCCGAGGAGATCGGCCTGTGGGCCGAATCCGCCGAACGCGCCCAGCGCATCGAGCGGGTGATCCGCGACCAGGCCCTGAGCAACGTGGCGGTGGTGGTCAACCACCGCAACGGCACGCCGCTGACCTGCGTGATCTCCAGCCGCCTGATCAGCGTCGACAGCCAGCCCTGCAGCGTCACCACCCTGCGCGACATCACCCAGCAGCAACGCGCCGAGGCGGCGCTCAAGGCCAGCGAAGAGAAATTCGCCAAGGCCTTCCACTCCAGCCCCGACGCCATCACCATCACCGAGCGCCAGAGCGGGCGCTACGTGGAGGTCAACGACGGTTTCAGCCGGCTGACCGGCTACAGCCCCGAGGAAGTGGTGGGGCGCACGGTCTACGAGATCGGCATCTGGGCCGATGAAAAGCAGCGCGCCGCCCTGCTCAACGAGCTGCGCGAGCGCGGCCGGGTGCATCACCGCGAGATGCTTGGGCGCAACAAGCGCGGCGACATCCTCACCGTGGAAGTCTCGGTCGAGCCGATCAGCCTCAACGAGACAGACTGCCTGCTGATCAATGCCCGCGACGTCAGCCTGCTGAAGAACGCCCAGGCGCAGATCCGCCACCTGGCCTACCACGACCCGCTGACCAACCTGCCCAACCGCGCCCTGCTGATGGACCGCCTGAGCCAGCAGATCGCCCTGCTCAAGCGCCATAACCTGCGCGGTGCGCTGCTGTTCCTCGACCTCGACCACTTCAAGCACATCAACGACTCCCTCGGCCATCCGGTGGGCGACACGGTGCTGAAGATCATCACCGCCCGCCTCGAGGCCAGCGTGCGCCTGGAGGACACCGTGGCGCGCCTGGGCGGCGACGAGTTCGTGGTGCTGCTCAGCGGCCTGGAGGGCAGCCGCGAGGTGGTCGAGACCCGGGTCCGCGAGCTGGCCGACACCCTGCGCGAGCTGCTGGCCGAGCCGATGTCGCTGGACGGCCAGCGCCTGCAGGTGACGCCGAGCATCGGCGTGGCGCTGATTCCCGACCATGGCGCCACCCCCGCCGACCTGCTCAAGCGCGCCGACATCGCCCTGTACCGGGCCAAGGACTCCGGCCGCAACACCACCCAGCTGTTCCACACCACCATGCAGAAGGCCGCCAGCGAGCGCCTGCGCATGGAGAGCGACCTGCGCCTGGCCCTGGCCCGGGGCGAACTGGCACTGCACTTCCAGCCCCAGGTCGATGCCCGCGACAACCGCATCGTCGGCGCCGAAGTGCTGCTGCGCTGGCACCACCCGCAACTGGGCCAGCAACCGCCGGCGCAGTTCATCCAGGTGCTGGAGGAAAGCGGCCTGATCCTCGAAGTCGGCAGCTGGATCCTCGACGAGGCCTGCGATGCCTGCGCACGCATGCTCGCGGACGGCCTGATCGACGCCGACGACTTCAGCCTGTGCGTCAACATCAGCCCGCGGCAGTTCCGCCAGAACGACTTCGTCGAGCGGGTGCTGCGCAGCCTCGACGACTACCGCCTGCCACGGCGCATGCTGACGCTGGAGATCACCGAAGGCATCGTCATCCAGAACCTGGAGGACACCATCAGCAAGATGCGCGAACTCAAGGGCTATGGCGTGAGCTTCGCCATGGACGACTTCGGCACCGGGTATTCCTCGCTCACCTACCTCAAGCGCCTGCCGGTGGATGCGCTGAAGATCGACCAGACCTTCGTGCGCGACGCGCCGGTCGACCCCAACGACGCCGAGATCGTCCGCGCCATCGTCGCCATGGCCCGCAGCCTGGAACTGGCGGTGATTGCCGAGGGCGTGGAGCTGAGCGAGCAGTTGGAGTTTCTCGAGCGGCTGGGTTGCCACCTGTACCAGGGCTACCTGCACAGCCGGCCGCTGCCGTTGCCGGAGTTCCGCCAGATGCTGCTGGAGGCGCCGGCGGATTACTGATTAAGTTAGGAGCTTACGCGATCCCCTGTAGGAGCGGCCTTGTGCCGCGAAAGGGCTGCTCAGCAGCCCCGGCGATTACTGCTTTAACGCTGAAACCCTGGGGCCGCTACGCGCCCCTTTCGCGGCACAAGGCCGCTCCTACAGGGTCCGCATAAAGCAGAAAGGGCACCCGAAGGTGCCCTTTTTTTATCCCGCCGAACTCAGTTCAGCACCGGCTTTTCGCCGTTGATCGGGATGCGCTTGGCCTTGGCTTCTTCCGGCACGATGCGCAGCAGCTCGATGCTGAGCAGGCCGTTGGCCAAGCCCGCGCCCTTGACCTCGATATGGTCGGCCAGGCGGAACGACAGCTTGAAAGCGCGCTGGGCAATGCCCTGGTGCAGGAAGGTGACACCTTCGCTGGCGTTGTCGCGCTTGCCGCCGGTCACAGTCAGGACACCTTTTTCGACCTGCAGGTCGAGGTCCTGCTCCTGGAAGCCGGCTGCGGCAACCACGATGCGATAGTGGTCATCGCCATGCTTTTCCACGTTGTAGGGCGGGTAGCTGCTACCGGCCTCGTTACGGGCGGCGGCTTCGAACAGGTCGTTGAAACGGTCGAAACCAACGGAGTTGCGGAAAAGCGGTGCGAGAGAGAAAGCGGTAGTCATGGTCATTAACTCCTGAGATTCAGCAAGTAAAGTCACTACGCGACCCGACTTCGGCATCGCGTACTCAAGAGATATGTCCGGGCAAACGCCTTTCAAGGGCTGGCCTGAAAAATTTTACGACTGGGCATGGCTTCGTGGGAGCGGGCTTGCCCCGCGATAGCGCCAGCTCAGGCGACACAAACCTCGACGGCCTGCAGCTCCACCCCCAGCAACCCACTGATCCGCTGGCAGTCATCCTCCCGACGCAACTCGGCGAACAACGCCACCGCCTCGGGATAGCCACGGGTCAGCATCGCCAGCCACTGCTTCATCCGCCCCGGCGCGTAGCGCGGCGACAGCTTGTCCTGGGCCTGGCGCCAGAACTCGCGCAGCAGCGGCAGCAACTCGTCCCAGCTCATCGGCTGGTATTCGACGCCATCGCGGGCCGCGGCGATCTGCAAGGCCAGGTCCGGACGCGACACCAGCCCACGGCCCAGCATGATGTCCCTGGCGCCACTGACCTCGCGGCAACGCCGCCAGTCGTCGACCGTCCAGATCTCGCCATTGGCGAACACCGGCACCGCGACCACATCCTGCACCCGTGCCACCCACTCCCAATGGGCCGGAGGCTTGTAGCCCTCGACCTTGGTCCGCGCATGCACCACCAGGTGCGCCGAGCCGCCTTCGGCGAGCGCCCTGGCGCAGTCCAGCGCGCCGTCGGGGCTGTCGTAGCCCAGGCGCATCTTCGAGGTCACCGGGATATGCGCCGGCACCGCGCGACGTACCTCGCGGACGATGGCATGCAGCAGCTCGGGCTCCTTGAGCAGCACCGCCCCGCCCCGGGACTTGTTGACGGTCTTGGCCGGGCAGCCGAAGTTCAGGTCGATGACCGGCGCGCCCAGCTCGCAGGCCAGGGCCGCGTTTTCAGCCAGGCACACCGGATCCGAGCCGAGCAGTTGCACGCGCATCGGCACGCCGGCGGCGGTGCGCGCGCCCTGGCGCAGCTCCGGCGCCAGCTTGTCGAACGACGACGCCGGCAGCAGACGGTCGCAGACGCGGATGAACTCGGTGACGCACCAATCGATACCGCCCACCCGGGTCAGGACGTCGCGCAGGATGTTGTCGACCAGCCCCTCCATCGGGGCCAGGGCAATTTGCATTTCAGGGTCTCGCCACGCAAAAGGCGGCAGTCTAGCAAAAAACCGCCCCGTTTCAGCGGCCGGTCAGCGCCGGACCGTAGCCGTCGAGGAATTCCGCCGGCATGCGCTTTGGCTTGCCGCTGGACAGCTCGATGCAGGCGAAGGTGGTCTGTGCCCGCAGCAGGGTCACGCCGTCACTCGGGCGCTTGAGCTGGAAGCGTCGGGTCATGCGCAGGCGCTGGTCCCAGTCGACGATCCAGGTGCCCAACTGCAGCTCGTCGTCCTCATAGGCGGCGGCAAGGTAGTCGATTTCATGGCGGACCACGGCCATCGCCCGGTCCAGCCGGCGATACTCGGCCAGGTCCAGCCCCAGGCGCTGGGAATGGCGCCAGGCACAGCGCTCCAGCCAGGTGACATAGACGGCGTTATTGGCGTGGCCGAGGCCGTCGATGTCCTCGCTGCCGACGCGTAGGTCGATGATGAATGGTGCTGCCAGATCCCAGCTCATGCCCGCTCCATTGGGAAACTGCCCATTGAAATGCCCAACCCTGTGGGAGCGGGTTTACCCGCGAACACCAGCGAAGCTGGTGCCAGGCAACGCAATGCCTGCTCCCGTAGCGTTTTGCACACCGATCAAACGGGCACAGTGTAACGGATGCTCAGGCGCTTTGCCGCGCGTGCTGGGTAGAACGCGCCAGCAGCTCCATCACCGCCTCGCCCAGGCGCGGGTCGGCCAGCACCCGCTGATGACCGCCCTCCTCCAGCAGCAGCAGGCGGCTGTCGAACCAGGCCTGGTGAATCACCGGGGCCTCGCCGGCCGGCACCACCGGATCGTCCTCGGCGTGCACCACCAGGCCCGGCACATCCAGCTGATAGCCACTGACATCCAGGCGCGCCACCTGGACGCCAACATCCCGCTCCACCTGACGGATGAACGCGGCCCGAGCCCGGGCCGGCAGACCCAAGCGCCGGGCAAAACCGCGCAGCACGCCAAGCAGGCGGGCCGGCGCGGCGATGCTGACCGCCGCATCGGTGCGCAGCCCCCATTGCAGGGCCAGCAACAGGCTGGCGCCGCCCATGGAGTGGCCAATCACCGCCCGCAGCGGCGGCAGCTCGGCGGCGGCCTCCAGCAAGGCGCGGGCGAACGCCACCACATGCGCCTGCTCGCCGGGCGAGCGCCCATGGGCCGGCCCTTCCAGCGAAACCACGGTATGGCCGCTGTCGACCAGCCGCTCGATCAACGCCGCGAACTGAGTCGGGCGCCCTTCCCAGCCATGCATCAGCAACACCGTCGGCCCCTGCCCCCAGCGCAGCGCCGACAGCCCGAAGCGCAGGGTAATGCGCTCGGCGCGGGCCAGCAGCGGCAGTTCCCAGGCTTTGGGTGGCAAGGTGCGCGGCGTCATGAAGGCACGACGCATCTTGCCGGCGACATGTTCGGGGACCAGGTGGCCGAGGGTGCCATTGACGCCACGAATCCAGCTCAGGGTAGTCATCGCCTTGCTCCAGGGTCAGGTTGCTCAGATCACCGCCGACTTGGCGGCGCGCAGGATACGGTCGGACAGCTCGCCATCGCCCAGGGCACGGGCCACGGCCAGGCCACCCACCATCAGGGCGAAATCGGCGAGCGCCTTGTCGATGTCTTCGGGGCGATCGACCATCTGTGCGGTCATCAGCTCGATGTGTTCGGCCAGCACGTTGCGAAACGCCTCCGGCAGGCGTTGCATCTCGCTCAGCGCATTGGGAATCGGGCACGCCTGCACCTCGGAATCACGGTGCTTGCGCGACAGGTAGAAGGCCGCGACCAGGGCCCGACGCCCGGCGCCGTCAAGGGCGGGATCGACCTGAGCGAGCAAGGCGCGGCGCTCGCCGAGCAACTGGCTGAACGCCTCGAGCATGAGCTCGTCCTTGCTGTCGAAGTGGGCATAGAAGCCGCCGACTGTCAGCCCCGCGGCGCCCATGACCTGGCTGACGCTCGGCTCGGCCGGCCCCTGCTGCACCAACGCGCTACGGGCGGCATCGAGGATGCGTTCGCGGGTCTTGCTCTTCTTGTCGCTCATGGCTCACCTCAAAACATTATGACCATCATATTATGCTCATAATATTTTCTGGCAAGCGGAATCTGCGGCCATTGATCGGCGCAGCGACACTTTTCGGGAGGCAGAAAAAACAAAAGGCCCATTCAATAATCGAATGAGCCTTATAAGTCCTGCAAAACGCAGGTAAAAAATTGGCGTCCCCTAGGGGACTCGAACCCCTGTTACCGCCGTGAAAGGGCGGTGTCCTAGGCCACTAGACGAAGGGGACTTAAACCTTCGTGCCGACTCGCTGCTGCGAATCGTGGCGAATTGGTGGAGCTAAGCGGGATCGAACCGCTGACCTCCTGCATGCCATGCAGGCGCTCTCCCAGCTGAGCTATAGCCCCGAGTAAAACAAATGACTCACCGATCTGGATGATGAGTCATTCAACTCCCGCAAACGCGGGTAAAAGTGGCGTCCCCTAGGGGACTCGAACCCCTGTTACCGCCGTGAAAGGGCGGTGTCCTAGGCCACTAGACGAAGGGGACGTAACCTTCGTGCCGACCCGCTTTCGCGAATCGCGGCAAAATTGGTGGAGCTAAGCGGGATCGAACCGCTGACCTCCTGCATGCCATGCAGGCGCTCTCCCAGCTGAGCTATAGCCCCGGATTTCTAGCCTCGCGGCCCAGCGACATGGTGAAATATCGCTTGTGTGAAACTGGCGTCCCCTAGGGGACTCGAACCCCTGTTACCGCCGTGAAAGGGCGGTGTCCTAGGCCACTAGACGAAGGGGACGAACCTTCTTACCTTCAAGACCCGTTTGCTGGAACCGGTCTTGCCTGACGGCCTTGGCCATCAAGCGGAATTTGGTGGAGCTAAGCGGGATCGAACCGCTGACCTCCTGCATGCCATGCAGGCGCTCTCCCAGCTGAGCTATAGCCCCACAATGTCGCTCTGAACCGAAGCGCTGGCTGGGTGCCTGGCGTTTCGTTTTCGTTCATCGCTGTGGACGGGGCGCATATTAAGATCGGATTGCAGGGCTGTCAAACGAATTTTTGAAAATATTCAAAATTTTTTTCACAGATAACAATCACTTACCGCCCTGCCCTGCTGAATCAGAGCGCCGCTCCCTTGTAGGAGCGGCCTTGTGCCGCGAAAGGACCGCAACGCGGTCCCACAATCTGTGCATTGACGCAGAATCGCCGGGGCCGCTTTGCGGCCCTTTCGCGGCACAAGGCCGCTCCTACAGGGGGCACGATAGCCGCTGTCAGGCGATATTCGCCAGCAGCTTCTCCCACTCCTTGTTTTCCTTCTTCGACACGCCACCGAGCAGGTCGATGGCCTGGCGCAGGCGGTAGCGGGTCAGGTCGGGGCCGAGGATTTCCATGGCGTCGAGCACCGACACCGAGCTGGCCTGGCCGGTGATGGCGGCGAACATCAGTGGCATGGCATCGCGCAGTTTGAACTCCAGCGACTCGACCACGGCCTGGATGCAGCCGGTGATGCGGTCCTTTTCCCACTGACGCAGGCTTTCCAGCTTCCACAGGATCAGCTGCATCACCTGGCGCACCTGGTCGGCCGACAGCTTCTTGCTCTCGAACAGCTTGGCGTCAAGCTTGAGCGCGCCTTCGAAGAAGAAGCCACCCAGCGGGGCGACCTGGCTGAAGGTCTCGACCCGGCCCTGCACGTGCGGGGCGATCTTCATCATGTAGTCGCTGTTGAACGCCCACTTCTGCACGCGCGCGGCGAACTCTTCCACCGGCAGCTCACGCAGCCACTGGCCGTTCAGCCACGACAGCTTCTCGATGTCGAAGATCGGACCGCCCAGGGAGATGCGCGACAGGTCGAAGTGCTCGACCATCTCGTCCAGCGAGAACTTCTCGCGCTCGTCCGGCATCGACCAGCCCATGCGGCCCAGGTAGTTGAGCATGGCTTCGGGCATGAAGCCCATGCGCTCGTAGAAGGTCACCGAGGTCGGGTTCTTGCGCTTGGACAGCTTGCTCTTGTCGGGGTTGCGCAAAAGCGGCATGTAGCACAGCTTGGGCTGTTCCCAGCCGAAGTACTCGTACAGCTTGATCAGCTTGGGCGCCGACGGCAGCCACTCTTCGCCGCGCAGCACGTGGGTGATGCCCATCAGGTGGTCGTCGACCACGTTGGCCAGGAAGTACGTCGGCAGGCCGTCGTTCTTCATCAGCACCTGCATGTCCATGCGGTCCCACGGGATCTCGACGTCGCCACGGAGCATGTCCGGCACCACGCAGACGCCTTCGCTCGGCACCTTCATGCGGATCACGTGCGGCTCGCCAGCGGCCAGGCGGCGCTGCACTTCCTCGTCGCTCAGCAGCAGGGCGCGGCCGTCGTAGCGCGGGGTTTCGCCGCGGGCCATCTGCTCGGCACGCATCTGCTCCAGCTCTTCGGCGGTGCAGAAGCAGTAGAAGGCGTGGCCGGCATCGACCAGCTGCTTGGCGTATTTGGCATAGATCTCGCCACGCTCGCTCTGCCGGTACGGGCCGTGCGGGCCGCCGACGTCCGGGCCTTCGTTCCATTCGATGCCGAGCCAGCGCAGGGCGTCGAAGATCTGCTGCTCGGACTCGCGGGTGGAGCGCAACTGGTCGGTGTCTTCGATCCGCAGGATGAACTCACCGCCATGCTGCTTGGCGAAGCAGTAGTTGAACAGGGCGATGTAGGCGGTGCCGACATGGGGGTCGCCGGTGGGCGATGGCGCGATGCGCGTGCGAACGGTGGTCATGGAGAGTCTCGGACAAAGAGAAACAAAGGCGGAATGTTAGCAGGGAGCGGGCACCGGGCTCCAGCAATGGCGCGATCGCCACTTGTGAGCGCCCTGCCGGGCGCTGTTAAATTTGCTTACATTTTCGCAATGACAGCCTCCCATGCCCACTCCACTCAAACGTCGCCTGCTGGTCTTCATCACCTTGGTACTGCTGGTCGGCCTTGCCTTCCTGGCCCACTGGTACTTCAAGGGGCGCTTCTACGAGAGCACCGACAACGCCTATGTGCAAGGCGAGATCACCCGCATCTCCAGCCAACTGGGCGCGCGCATCGACGAGGTGCGGGTCGAGGACAACCAGCATGTGAGCAAGGGCGACCTGCTGGTGCGCCTGGAAGCCGCCGACTTCGAGCTGGCCGTCGAGCGCGCCCGCGCGGCCCTGGCCACCCGCGAGGCGGAACTGGCCCAGGCGCGCAGCCGCCTGACCCAGCAAGGCAGCCTGATCGCGGCCGGCCAGGCCCAGGTCGCCGCCAGCCAGGCCACCCTCGACCGCTCGCAGCTGGACCTCAACCGCGCCCAGGCCCTGCGCAAGCCCGGCTTCGTCTCCGAAGAGCGGGTCACCACCCTGTCGGCGGAAAGCCATGTCGCCCGCTCCCAGGTGGACAAGGCCCAGGCCGACCTCAAGGGCCAGCGCCAGCAGGTCGACGCCCTGAACGCCGAACTCAAGCGCCTCGACGCGCAGATCGCCAACGCCCGCGCCGACCTGGCCCAGGCCGAGCTGAACCTGACCCGCTGCGCGATCCACGCGCCGATCAGCGGCACCATTGGCCAGCGCAACGCCCGCAACGGCCAGGTGGTGCAGGCCGGCGCCTACCTGCTGTCGATCGTCCCCGACGAGGACATCTGGGTGCAGGCCAACTTCAAGGAGACCCAGATCGGCCGCATGCACCCCGGCCAGCGTGCCGAACTGCTGTTCGACAGCTACCCCGACACCCCGATCGAGGGCCGCGTGAACAGCCTGTTCGCCGCTTCCGGCGCGCAGTTCAGCCTGTTGCCGCCGGACAACGCCACCGGCAACTTCACCAAGGTGGTGCAGCGCATTCCGGTCAAGCTGACCTTCGCCGCCGACAACCCGCTGCATGGGCGCATCCGCCCGGGCATGTCGGTCACAGCCACGGTCGACCTGCGCGATGGGGATGCGGATGGCCGGTGACGCGCTGCTGCGCCCCACCGCGGAGCCGACCCGGCGCGACTGGATCGCGGTGATGAGCGTGATGCTCGGCGCCTTCATGGCGGTGCTGGACATCCAGATCACCAACTCTTCGCTCAAGGACATCCAGGGCGCGCTGTCGGCGACCCTGGAGGAAGGCTCGTGGATCTCCACCTCCTACCTGGTGGCCGAGATCATCATGATCCCGCTGACCGCCTGGCTGGTGCAGCTACTCTCGGCCCGGCGCCTGGCGGTGTGGGTGTCGCTGGGCTTCCTGGTGTCGTCGCTGCTGTGCTCGATGGCCTGGAACCTCGAGAGCATGATCGTGTTCCGCGCCCTGCAGGGTTTCACCGGTGGCGCGCTGATCCCGCTGGCGTTCACCCTGACGTTGATCAAGCTGCCCGAACACCACCGCGCCAAAGGCATGGCCATGTTCGCCATGACCGCCACCTTCGCCCCCTCCATCGGCCCGACCCTGGGCGGCTGGCTGACCGAGAACTGGGGCTGGGAATACATCTTCTACATCAACATCCCGCCGGGGCTGGTGATGATCGCCGGCCTGCTCTACGGGCTGGAGAAGAAGGAAGCGCACTGGGAACTGCTCAAGAGCACCGACTACGCTGGCATCGTCACCCTCGGCCTGGGCCTGGGCTGCCTGCAGGTGTTTCTCGAGGAGGGGCATCGCAAGGACTGGCTGGAGTCGAACCTGATCGTCAGCCTGGGCAGCGTCGCCCTGCTCAGCCTGATCCTGTTCGTGATCCTGCAGTTCTCCCGTCCGCACCCGCTGATCAACCTGCGCATTCTCGGCAACCGCAACTTCGGTTTGTCGAGCATTGCCAGCCTGGGCATGGGCGTCGGCCTGTACGGGTCGATCTACCTGCTGCCGCTGTACCTGGCGCAGATCCAGGGCTACAACGCCCTGCAGATCGGCGAGGTGATCATGTGGATGGGCGTGCCGCAGCTGTTCCTGATCCCGCTGGTGCCGCAGTTGATGAAGGTGATCCCGCCCAAGGTGCTGTGCGCCCTGGGCTTTTGCCTGTTCGGCGCGGCCAGCTTCGGCTCCGGAGTGCTCAACCCGGACTTCGCCGGCCCGCAGTTCAACCAGATCCAGGTGATCCGCGCCCTTGGCCAGCCGATGATCATGGTGACCATCTCGCTGATCGCCACGGCCTATATCCAGCCCCAGGACGCGGGCTCAGCGTCTAGCCTGTTCAACATCCTGCGCAACCTGGGCGGCGCCATCGGCATTGCCTTGCTGGCGACGCTGCTGGATGCGCGGACCAAGGAATACTTCGACTACCTGCGCGAGGCGGTGGTGCCGAGCAACCCACAGGTGGCGGAGCGCCTGGCGCAGCTGGCCGAGCGGCTAGGCAGCGATAGCGCGGCGCTGGGCAAGCTGTCCGAGATTACCCACCAGCAGGCCTTGATCATGGCCTACAACGATGCCTTCCATTTTGTCGGGATCGGGCTGGCGGTGAGCATGTTGGCGGTGTTGCTGACACGCACGTTGCCGCAGGGGTTGAAGGCGGGCGAGGCTCACTGACACAGCCCACAAGCAAAATCTGTCGTGCGGCTGCCGGCCTCTTCGCGGGTAAACCCGCTCCCACAGGTTCAGCGTCTACGCGAATCCTGTGGGAGCGGGTTTACCCGCGAAGGGGCCGGCACTGATAGACGCCGCTCAACTGGCGATCAGCCGCTCGCGCAGCTTGCCGATCTCGTCGCGCAACTGCGCGGCGGCCTCGAACTCCAGGTCGCGGGCGAACTGGAACATCTTCTCTTCTAGCTGCTTGATGCGCTTGGTGATCTGCGCCGGGGTCTGCAGCTCGGCCTCGTAGCGCTCGGCCTCCTCCGCCGCCTTGGCCATGCCCTTGCGCTTCTTGCTCCGCGCTCCCGGCACCGTGGCGCCTTCCATGATGTCGGTGATGTCCTTGACCACGCCCTTGGGCACGATGCCATTGGCTTCGTTGAACGCCACCTGCTTGGCCCGACGCCGCTCGGTCTCGTCGATGGCCCGCTGCATGGAGCCGGTGATGTTGTCGGCGTAGAGAATCGCCTTGCCATTGAGGTTGCGCGCGGCGCGACCGATGGTCTGGATCAGCGAGCGCTCGGAACGCAGGAAACCCTCCTTGTCGGCATCGAGGATCGCCACCAGCGACACCTCGGGCATGTCCAGGCCCTCGCGCAGCAAGTTGATCCCCACCAGCACGTCGAAGGTGCCCAGGCGCAGGTCGCGGATGATCTCGACCCGCTCGACGGTGTCGATGTCCGAGTGCAGGTAGCGCACCCGCACATCGTGGTCGGCCAGGTAGTCGGTGAGGTCCTCGGCCATGCGCTTGGTCAGCGTGGTGGCCAGCACCCGCTCGCCCATAGCCACGCGCTTGCCGATCTCCGAAAGCAGGTCGTCCACCTGGGTCAGTGCCGGGCGCACCTCGACCTGCGGATCGACCAGACCGGTCGGCCGCACCACCTGCTCCACCACCCGCCCGGCGTGCTCGGCCTCGTAGGTACCGGGGGTGGCGGAGACGAAGATGGTCTGTGGGCTGACCGCCTCCCATTCGTCGAAGCGCATCGGCCGGTTATCCAGTGCCGACGGCAGGCGGAAGCCGTACTCCACCAGGGTTTCCTTGCGCGAACGGTCACCCTTGTACATGGCACCGACCTGCGGAACGCTGACGTGGGACTCGTCGATCACCAGCAGCGCGTCATCCGGCAGGTAGTCGTAGAGCGTGGGCGGCGGCGCACCGGCCGGGCGCCCGGAAAGGTAGCGCGAGTAGTTCTCGATGCCGTTGCAGTAGCCCAGCTCGAGGATCATCTCCAGGTCGAACCGGGTGCGCT
Organism: Pseudomonas sp. DVZ6; assembly: GCF_024259445.1. NCBI lineage: Bacteria > Pseudomonadati > Pseudomonadota > Gammaproteobacteria > Pseudomonadales > Pseudomonadaceae > Pseudomonas > Pseudomonas sp. DVZ6. The sequence continues at coordinate 4,474 of NZ_JANCLM010000057.1, read as the reverse complement.
GCTCCAGGCGCTGGGCCTCGACCAGCTTGTTGTGTGTGTTCAGGTACTCCAGTCGATCCTTGAGCTCGTCCTTGATGCCCTCCACCGCGTCGAGCAGGGTCTCCCGCGGGGTCACGTAGTGGCTCTTGGGGTAGAAAGTGAAACGCGGCAACTTGCGAATCACCTCGCCGGTCAGCGGATCGAAGGCAGCGATGTTCTCCACCTCGTCGTCGAACAGCTCGATACGAATGGCCTCGAGGTCCGATTCGGCCGGGAAGATATCGATCACGTCGCCGCGCACGCGGAAGGTGGCGCGGGCGAAGTCCATCTCGTTGCGGGTGTACTGCAGGTCGGCCAGGCGCCGCAGCAGGGCGCGCTGGTCGAGCTTGTCGCCGCGGTCGACGTGCAGGACCATCTTCAGGTACGTCTCGGGGCTGCCCAGGCCGTAGATGCACGACACGGTGGTGACGATGATCGCGTCGCGCCGCTCCAGCAGCGCCTTGGTCGCCGACAGGCGCATCTGCTCGATGTGATCGTTGATCGACGCGTCCTTCTCGATGAAGGTGTCCGACGACGGTACGTAGGCCTCGGGCTGGTAGTAGTCGTAGTAGGAGACGAAGTACTCCACCGCGTTGTTCGGGAAGAACGCCTTGAACTCGCCGTACAACTGGGCTGCCAGGGTCTTGTTCGGCGCCAGCACCATGGTCGGGCGCTGCACCTGCTGGATGACGTTGGCGATGCTGAAGGTCTTGCCCGAGCCGGTCACCCCGAGCAGGGTCTGGTGCGACAGGCCCGCGTCGATGCCCTCGACCATCTGGCGGATGGCCTCGGGCTGGTCGCCGGCCGGCTGGAATCGGGTGACGAGCTGGAACTCGGACATGACGGACCTCGTGGATGTCGCGGCAACTGTAAATTTAGCCAGTAGTCTATACCCAAATGCGCGCCCCGGGCGCGGGATTCAAGCCCGACCTGTGAACGTTCATGTCTATGGACCGGGCAATTCGACCAATGGTCGAAAAATATTTGCGCAAACAGCCGGAAAAGCTGCGCCAGACTGTCGCAGTGACCGGTCGGTATCACTATACTGACTCCCCGTTTGTGCACCGCTTCAGTGCCTTCGGCTGGAGCGTGGCGACCCCTATCACTCTCCTATCAGAGCCAAGGTAACAATGAGCCTGTTTTCCGCTGTCGAGCTGGCACCCCGCGACCCTATCCTGGGCCTCAACGAAGCATTCAACGCCGACCCACGCACCGACAAGGTGAACCTGGGCGTGGGCGTCTACTGCAATGAGGAAGGCCGCATCCCGCTGCTGCGCGCGGTAATCGAAGCCGAGACCGCCCGTGCCGCCCAGCACGCTTCGCGCGGCTACCTGCCGATCGACGGCATCGCCCAGTACGACCAGGCCGTGCAGAAGCTGATCTTCGGCGCCGAGTCGCCACTGCTGGCCGCCGGCCGCGTGGTCACCGTGCAGGCCGTGGGCGGCACCGGCGCGCTGAAGATCGGCGCCGACTTCCTCAAGCGCCTGCAGCCGGGCGCCGTGGTGGCCATCAGCGACCCGAGCTGGGAAAACCACCGTGCCCTGTTCGAGAGCGCCGGTTTCCCGGTACAGACCTACCGTTACTACGACGCCGCCAGCCAAGACGTCAACCGCGCCGGCATGCTCGAAGACCTGAACAAGCTGCCGGCCGGCTCGGTCATCGTCCTGCACGCCTGCTGCCACAACCCGACCGGCGTCGACCTGTCGCTGGACGACTGGAAAAACGTCCTGGAAGTGGTCAAGGCCAAGGGCCACATCCCGTTCCTCGACATGGCCTACCAGGGCTTCGGTGCCGGCATCGACGAAGACGCCTTCGCCGTGCGCCTGTTCGCCGAATCGGGCCTTGAGTTCTTCGTTTCCAGCTCGTTCTCCAAGTCGTTCTCGCTGTACGGCGAGCGCGTCGGCGCGCTGTCGATCGTCACCGCCTCGAAGGACGAGAGCACCCGCGTGCTGTCGCAGGTCAAGCGGGTAATCCGTACCACCTACTCCAACCCGCCGACCCACGGTGCCAGCATCGTCGCCGCCGTGCTCAACAGCCCCGAGCTGCGCCAGATGTGGGAAACCGAGCTGGCCGAGATGCGCGAGCGCATCCACGGCATGCGCAAGCAGATGGTCGAGCTGCTGGCCGAATACGGCGCCAAGCGCGACTTCAGCTTCGTCGGTCGCCAGTGCGGCATGTTCTCCTACTCGGGCCTGACCGTTGAGCAAGTGGCGCGCCTGAAGAACGAGTTCGGCATCTACGCCCTGGACACCGGCCGCATCGCAGTCGCCGCACTGAACCAGAGCAACATTCACGTGGTCACCAAGGCCATCGTCGAAGTGCTGTAACTGCTTGATTGTCTTGGGGGAAGCTTGACTTCCCCCAAGCAGTCAGTAAGATACGCGCAGATTCCGCGATAGCTCAGTCGGTAGAGCAAATGACTGTTAATCATTGGGTCCCTGGTTCGAGTCCAGGTCGCGGAGCCAAACACTGAAAACCTCCAGATGCGCAAGCACTGGAGGTTTTTTCTTTTCAGGATCCGCCGCTTGTTTTCCGACTGCCCTGGACTATCGTCTGCCTGCGCACCTCGCGCAGCAACGACAGGGAGTCAACATGGACACCGTTCGCAATGCCCAGCAAGCCGTGGAAGTGGTCGCCGATCAATCCATCCTCGCCGCACTGCAGAAGACGTTCGCGGTAGGCGGCTGCATCATCGAAAATGCCACCGGCAAGGTATTGAAGGCCATGCACAACAATGTGCTGATGCCCTACCCCGACAGCACCGCGCAACCCCCGTTCCTGCCTCATGATCCTACAGCCCACGGCGAACGCCAGTTGGTGCAGTGGTACTACGACAATCGCCAGGCCCTGAACCTGCCGCCGCCCGGCGCGCTCACCGTGGTCACTACCCTGGACCCCTGCGCGATGTGCGCAGGCTCGCTGCTGACCGCCGGTTTCAATGTGGCGGTCAGCGCCATCGACACCTATGCCGGGGTCAACTACAACAGTCAGTTCGACTTCCCGACCCTGCCGCCGGAAGTGCGCCAGAAAGCCCAGCAAACCTGGGGCTACTACGCGGTAGACAAGCCTATCGATCGGCAGTACCAGGGCTCGACAGGCCCCGTCTTCGCGAAGGAAACCATCGACTCGCGAGTATTCAGCCTGACCGGCTCGATCTTCGACGCCAGCGTCAACACGGTACGCGATGCGAGCAACAATAGTGGCCTGGCGCCTGACAAACTGAAGAACCCGGCATCGCTGCCGGCCAACAGCGCGGTGCGCAAGGCATTGACCGAACTCAGCCCATGGGCATTGACGGTCAAGTTCGACGACCCGCGCATGCCGGGCGCGGCCTTGGCCAAGCCATTGACGGAAACCGCTCGCCATGCCGACACGATGAATGCCGTGGCCTTGCTGGATCCGTTCGGCAACCTGCTGGCCTGCCTTGGCGGCCAGGAAAAACAGTCGCCCATCCGCACGGCGTTCATGGAAACCACACGCCGCTATGCCCTGATGCGCTGGCAGTTGATGAACAGCAACGACCCGCAGGTCCGCGCTGAGGCGCAGCAGTACCTCACCCATCCCAAGTACGGCACGTTCGTCTTCCTGTACATCCCTGATCCGCGCACCAGTGAAGCAGTGATGACCTTCGGTGCGTATGGCTCGACCATGGAGGGGCCTGTGCCGCAGTCGTTCCCGTCCAACCTGCAATATGTGCTGCTGCCCCCAGGTGTGACGCCGCAGGCCGTGGCGCAGCTGGCGCAGAAGCTGCCGCCCTTCTACACCCAGAGCGTTCAGGTCGCCCCCAGCCAGGTGCTGGACGACGCCTTGATCCAGGCTGCGAAGGGCGCGCTATAAGCCCCTCTGTCAATCATTGGGACAGGGGCTCGGTCACTGGACGCCCCTCGTCCACCAAGCTCCAGACCAGCAGTTTGGCCGGCTGGGTCTTGCTGGCATTGCGCGACACGCTGTGCACGGTGCCCGGCGCCTCGTACCAGAACTCGCCGGCCTTGTAGGTTTTCTCTGGTTCGTCGTTGAGCTTGGAGGTCACCGCCCCTTCCAGTACATAGGCCATGACCGCTCCCGGATGCTGATGGGCGGGCGACGCCTGGCCGGGGCCATAGCTGACCGTGAGCATCACGGCTTTCTTGCCGGGGGCGTTGTTGGGGAGTTGCTCTTGAAGAATCTTGACCTGGTCGGGCTTCTCGCCGTGGGCCCAGGTAGGTGACAACGGGGCGAGCAGGCCTAATGTCAGCAGGGCAATAGGTAGACGGATGGATCGCATCGGGTTTCTCCTGAGGGGTATCTGCCTGCAGGTTAAGCCCAGGGTTGTGAGGGGCAAATGGCCAATTCGCGGAAAAAACGGGAGGCCGATTGCCGGTTTATCGTTTTGGCCGTTGCCGTTGCCGTTGCCGTTGCCGTTGCCGTTGCCGATCAAAAGTCTAGCGCCAAACCCAACTAGCGACAGCTGCGTCAG
>NZ_JANCLM010000056.1:0-24540 GCF_024259445.1 Pseudomonas sp. DVZ6 | reverse complement strand
TTCGCTGCTCGCGGTGAGCCTGATCGAGCGCATGCGCAAGGCCGGGCTGGATGCCGACGTACGCGTGCTGTTCGTCCAGCCGACCCTGGCCGCGTTGGCGGCGGCTGTGGGGTCGGGACGTGAAATCGAGGTGCCAGCCAATCGAGTCCCAAGTGATGCGAAGCACATCACGCCAAACATGCTCAGCCTGATCGACCTGGACCAGGGCAGCATCGACCGTATCGTCGCCAGCGTGCCGGGTGGTGCGGCCAACGTGCAGGAAATCTACCCGCTGGCGCCGTTGCAGGAAGGTATTCTCTACCACCACCTCAGTGCTGAGCAGGGCGATCCTTACCTGCTGCAGACCCGTCTGGCCTTCGACAGCCTGGATCGGTTGCAGGCCTGTGCCGAGGCCTTGCAAGAGGTCATCGATCGTCACGATATCCTGCGTACCTCGGTGGTCTGGGAGGGGCTGGGCGAGCCGGTGCAGGTGGTCTGGCGCCAGGCTCGCCTGGCGGTCAGCGAGGTCACCGGCCTGGGCGAAGAGGCGGTGATCGAGCGGCTGCACGCGCACTTCGATGCCCGCCTGCAACGCCTGGACCTGACCCAGGCGCCGCTGCTGCGCCTGACCTACGCCCTGGACCCGGCCCTGCAACGGGTGGTGGCCGTTTTACACTTCCACCACCTGGCCCTGGATCACACGGCGATGGAGGTGATCGTCCACGAACTGCAGGCGATCCTCTCCGGTCGCCGGCACCTGTTGAGCGCGCCCGTGCCGTACCGCACCTACGTGGCCCAGGTACGCCTGGGCGCCGCCGAGGCGGGGCACGAGGCGTTCTTCCGCGACATGCTCGGCGATGTCGACGAGCCGACCCTGCCCATGGGGCTGGCCGATGTGCAGGGCGACGGGCGTGATATCGAGGAGTCGCGCCTGCCGCTGGATCCGGCCTTGTCGCGCCGGGTGCGCGAGCAGGCAAGGGCGCTCGGGGTCAGCGCCGCGAGCCTGATGCACCTGGCCTGGGCCCGCGTGGTGGGTGTGCTGGCGGGGCGCGGTGACGTGGTGTTCGGCACCGTGCTGATGGGCCGCCTGCAAGGCGGTGACGGCGCCGACCGGGCGCTGGGGGTGTTCATCAACACCTTGCCGCTGCGCATCGACACCGCCAAGGGCGCCCGCGATGCGGTGCAGGCCACCCACCAGCGGCTGTCGGCGTTGCTTGGGCATGAGCATGCGTCGTTGGCACTGGCCCAGCGTTGCAGCGGCGTGCCGGCCTCGGCGCCGCTGTTCAGTGCCTTGCTCAACTACCGCCATAGCCCGACGGATACGGTCGGTGTGGATGTCGCAAGCTTCCAGGGCATGCATCAGCTCGGCGGTGAAGAGCGCAGCAACTACCCGCTGACCCTGAGCGTGGACGACCACGGGGAAGGTTTCAGCCTGAGCGTACTGGCCCAGCTGGGGATCGGTGCCGAGCGGGTCGCAGGTTGGATGACCGCTGCCGTGAGCCAGTTGATCCAGGCGTTGGAGCAAGGTGGCGCGGCGCAGGTCGACATGCTGCCCATCCTCGAGGGCATGCAGCGACGCCATGTGCTCGAAGGTTTCAATACCACGGCCGTGGATTATCCCCAAGGTCAGACCGTGCACGCACTGGTCGAGGCCCAGTCGCCCGAAGCATTGGCCGTTGTACAGGGCGGGCTGAGTCTGAGCTATGGAGAACTTAATGAGCGTGCCAACCGCCTGGCTCATCATCTGATCGAGCGGGGCGTGGTCCTGGGCGACCGCGTGGCGCTGTGCCTGGAGCGTGGCCCGCAGCGGCTGCTGGCGATGCTGGCCGTGCTCAAGGCCGGCGCGGCCTATGTGCCGGTCGATCCGGGCTATCCGGCGGAGCGGATTGCCTATCTGCTCAGCGACAGCGCGCCGGCGATGGTGCTGGTCGAATCGGCCACCGAAGCGTTGGTCGGCGATGCAGCCAAAGTCATGCTGGATGGCGATGACTGGCTCGACCACGCGGCCAGCAATCCTGTGGTTGCAGGGCTGGACGAGAATCAGCTGGCTTATGTCATCTACACCTCCGGTTCCACCGGCCAGCCCAAGGGGGTGATGGTCGAGCACCGCACCCTGGCCAACCTGATCCACTGGCATTGCCAGGCCTTCGAGTTGGATGAGGGCAGCCACATCTCCAGCGTCGCGGGCTTCGGCTTCGATGCCATGGCCTGGGAAGCCTGGCCGGCACTGAGCACCGGGGCGGTGCTGCACCTGCCGCCGGCGTCCATCGGCGGCGAGCATGTCGATGAACTGCTCGACTGGTGGCTGGAACAGCCGCTACAGGTCAGCTTCCTGCCGACACCGGTCGCCGAGCAGGCACTGCGTCGCGAACGCCAGCACCCGACCCTGCGCACGCTGCTGGTCGGCGGTGATCGCCTGCGCCAGTTCGACCGCGATCCGGGCTTTGCGCTGGTCAACAACTATGGCCCGACCGAGAGCACCGTGGTGGCGACGTCGGGGCAACTGCAACCGGGCGGTGCGCTGCATATCGGCAAGCCGACTGCCAACACCCGCGTCTACGTGTTGGACGAGCAACGCCAACCCGTACCGGTGGGGGTGACCGGCGAGCTGTACATCGGTGGTGCGCAGGTCGCCCGGGGCTATCTCAACCGGCCTGAACTGACCGCCGAGCGCTTCCTCGACGATCCGTTCAACGGCGGGCGGATGTACCGCACGGGCGATCTGGTGCGCTGGAATGCCGATGGCACGCTGGACTACCAGGGTCGCAATGACGACCAGGTGAAGATCCGTGGCGTACGGGTCGAGCTGGGCGAGATCGAGGCCGCGCTGAAGGCCCAGCCGGGGATTGCGGATGCGGTGGTGCTGGTGCGCAACGAGCGCCTGCTGGCGTGGTTCACCGAAGCTGATGTGGTCGATATCGATACCTTGCGCCAAGGGCTACAGGGCAGCCTTCCTGGTCACTTGGTACCGCAAGCCTTCATGCGTCTGGAGGAACTGCCACTGACCAGCCACGGCAAGCTGGACCGCAAGGCGCTGCCGGATCCGGACCCCTCGGCCCTGGTGCGCCAGGCCTACGTTGCGCCAATCGGCGCCACCGAGGTGGCCATGGCCGCGACCTGGGCCGAGGTCCTGGGTATCGAACAGGTTGGTCGCCATGACAACTTCTTCGAGCTCGGCGGCCACTCGCTGCTGGCGGTGAGCCTCACCGCGCGCCTGCGCCAGGCCGGCCTGCAGGCCGACGTGCGCACCCTGTTCGGCCAGCCGACGGTAGCGGCGCTGGCGGCAACCTTGGGCCATGGCCGCCAGGTCGAGGTACCGGCCAACCGGATTCCGGCCGACTGCACCCGGATCACCCCGGACATGCTGCCGCTGGTGGACCTTGAACCTGCCGCCATCGAGCGCATCGTCGCCACGGTGTCGGGTGGCGCGGCCAACGTGCAGGATATCTACCCGCTGGCGCCGTTGCAGGAGGGCATTCTCTACCACCACCTCAGCTCGCCGGAGCACGATCCCTATGTGCTGCAATCGCGCATGGCCTTCGCCAGCCGTGACCGGCTGCACGCCTTCGTCGATGCCCTGGGCAAGGTCATCGCCCGTCATGACGTGCTGCGTACGTCAGTGCTGTGGGACGGCCTGCCGCAGGCATTGCAGGTAGTCTGGCGCCAGGCTGAGCTGGCGCTGTTCGAGGTGGCCGACGAGGCTGCGGTGCCTCATGCCCTGGCCCTCGACCGGGCGCCACTGGTGCGCCTGTACCACTGGCCGGACGCGCAGGGCGCCGGAAGGCAGGCTGTGCTGCAGTTCCACCATATCGTCCTCGACCATACCGCGCTGGATGTGCTCGGCCGGGAACTGGTCAGCTATCTGCAAGGCGCGCCGGTGCCCGCCGAACAGGGCGCGCCGTACCGCAACTACGTGGCCCAGGCGCGGCTGGGCGTCAGCCAGGCCGAGCACGAGGCGTTCTTCCGCGAGCAGTTGGGCGATATCGACGAGCCGACCCTGCCGTTCGGCCTGGGCGACGTGCAGGTCGACGGCCTCGGCATCGAAGAGGCCCAGCTATGGCTGGACGAACCCCTGGCCACCGGTCTGCGCCAGCAGGCACGGCAGCTGGGCATCAGCGTCGCCAGCCTGTTCCACCTGGCCTACGCCCGCCTGCTGGCCGCCGCCAGCGACCGTGACAGCGTGGTATTCGGCACCGTGCTGCTCGGTCGCCTGGAAGGCGGCGCGGGAGCGGACCAGGCGCTGGGCATGTTCATCAACACCTTGCCGCTGCGCCTGGACCTTGCAGGCATCAACCTGCAGGACGCCGTGCGCCAGACCCAGCAGCGCCTGAGCGCCTTGCTGGCCCACGAGCATGCCTCGCTGGCCCTGGCCCAGCGTTGCAGCGGCGTGCCGGCCCCGGCGCCGCTGTTCAGCGCCATGCTCAACTACCGCCACGGCAGCCAGGCGGACGAGGACCAGCGCCAGGCCCTGCAAGGCATCGAGACCCTGGACAGCAACGAGCGCAGCAACTACCCGCTGAGCCTGAGCGTGGACGATATAGGCGAGCGCTTCCGTCTGGTTGCCCTGGCGCCGGCGGCGGTCGGCGCGGCGCGTGTCTGCGAGCAGATGCGGCGGGTGCTGGAGGCCATGGCCGAGGCCTTGGCCCATCAGCCACGGCAAGCGCTGCTGCAACTGCCAGTACTGTCGGCCGAGGAACGCGACCAGCTGGTGCACGACTTCAACCGCACGGCGCAGCCCCACGACCTGAACCGGACCCTCCAGGACCTGTTTGAGGCCCAGGCGTTGCGTAGGCCCGAGGCCGTTGCGCTCAGCACCGAGCAGGGTGAACTCAGCTATGAGCAGCTCAATGCCCAGGCCAACCGTCTTGCCCATCACCTGATCGCGCTGGGTGTACGGCCCGACGATCGGGTGGCGATCTGTGTCGAGCGCGGTCTGTCGCTGGTGGTCGGCCTGCTGGCGATCCTCAAGGCCGGTGGCGCCTATGTGCCGCTCGACCCGGATTACCCGGTCGAACGGATCCGCCACATGCTGGTCGACAGCCAGCCACAAGCGGTTCTGGTGCAGGCGGCCACCCGGGCGCTGATGGGGGATCTGCCACTGACCCAGGTCGATCTCGACCTGGCGGACTCGATCCGTGAGCCGGAGCACAACCCGCAGGTGCCGGGCCTGACCGCCGCCAACCTGGCCTATGTGATCTACACCTCCGGCTCCACCGGGCTGCCCAAGGGGGTGATGGTCGAGCACCGCAACGTGGTCAACCTGGTGCACTGGAGCGCCGGGCTGTTCCCGGGCGAGGGCGCTTTACTGCACAAGACCCCGGTGAGCTTCGACGCCTCGGTGTGGGAGCTGTTCTGGCCGCTGTGCAGCGGCGTGCGCCTGGTGCTGGCCAAGCCGGACGGTCAGCGCGACCCGCAGTACCTGGCCGAGCTGATCCACCAGCAACAGGTCGGCGTGGTGCAGTTCGTGCCGGCGTTGCTGCAGCAGTTCCTCGAGTACGAGGCCAGCGCGGCCTGCGCCAGCCTCACCGATATCGTCTGCGGTGGCGGCGAGTTGACCGAGGCCCTGGTGCACCAGGTGCGCGAGCGCTTGCCACGGGCAAGGCTGCACAACGTCTACGGGCCGACCGAGACCACGGTCGATTGCAGCGTCTGCACCTTGCACCCGCAGGACCCGCTGACGCCCGGCGCGCTGCCCATCGGTCGACCGATCGACAACACCCGGCTGTACGTGCTCGACGGCCACGACCAACCCGTGCCGTTGGGCGTTGCCGGTCAGCTGCATATCGGCGGCGCCGGGGTGGCGCGTGGCTACCTGGGGTTGCCGGAGCAACAGGCCGAACGCTTCATCGCCAGCCCGTTCGCCGACGGCGAGCGGCTGTACCGCAGCGGCGATCGGGTACGCCAGCGCCCTGACGGCAGCCTCGAGTTCCTCGGCCGCACCGACCACCAGATCAAGCTGCGCGGCCTGCGCATCGAGCCGGGCGAGATCGAGGCCTGCCTTGCCCGGGTACCCGGGGTGCGCGAAGCCGTGGTGCTGGTGCACGACGCCCAACCGACCGGCCCGCGCCTGGTGGCCTATGTCACCGGCGCCGCGCCGCCCGCCGAGGTTCTGCGCGAGGCGCTGCTGGGGCAACTGCCCGAGTACATGGTACCGGCGCTGTTCATGGCCCTCGACGCCTTGCCGCTGACCCCCAACGGCAAGCTCGACCGCAAGGCACTGCCGCAGCCGGACCTGCCGGCGCGCGTCTACGAGGCGCCGCAAGGCGACACCGAGCAGCTGTTGGCGCGTATCTGGGGCGAGCTGCTGGGCGTGGAGCAGGTAGGCCGCCACGACAACTTCTTCGAACTGGGCGGCCACTCGCTGCTGGCCGTGACCCTCACCTCGCGCTTGCGCGAGGCGGGCCTGGAAGCCGACGTGCGCAGCCTGTTCGAACACCCGACGCTGGCAGACTATGCCGCCATCACAGACAGAATGGAGATCGTCCTGTGAGCATCAACGAACTACTGGCGACCCTGGCCGCCAACAATGTCCAGCTGGCCCTCAAGGATGGCCAGCTGGTGGTCCAGGGCAATCGCCAGGCCCTGAGCGACGCCGCGCTGGTGGCGCGGCTGCGCGAGCACAAGCCGGCGCTGCTGGGGATGCTCGAACGTGGCGAGTACGTGGCGGCGCGCCAGGGCAGCGTCGAGGTACCGGAAAACCGCATTCCGGCAGGCTGCACGCGGATCACCCCGGCCATGCTCAGCCTGGTCGAGCTCGACCAGGCCAGCATCGACCAACTGGTCGAAGGCGTGCCCGGCGGCGCGGCCAATGTGCAGGACATCTACCCGCTGGTGCCGTTGCAGCAGGGCATGCTGTTCCACCATGCCAGCGCCGGCGACCACGATCCCTACGTGATGCAGGCGCGCTTCGTGTTCGCCAGCAGCGCCCGGGTCGAGGCCTTCGCCCAGGCCCTGCAAGGGGTGATCGACCGTCACGACATCCTGCGCACCTCGGTGCACTGGAAGGCCCTGGAGGCGCCGGTGCAGGTGGTCTGGCGCCAGGCCCGCCTGCGGGTCACCCAGCTCGCCGAGGGCCAGCTGCCGGACAGCGGCTTCGACCTGACCCAGGCACCGTTGATCCGCCTGCAATGCCAGGCGGCGCAGGCGGACGGGCAGGTCCACGCGACCCTGCAGTTCCATCACGTGGCCATGGACCACAGCGCCCTTGAGGTGGTGCGCCACGAAATGCTTGCCTTCCTGCTCGGCGAAAGTGCCCGACTGGGCCGTCCGCTGCCGTTCCGCAACCATGTGGCCCAGGCCCTGCTGGGCGTCGGCGAGGCCGAGCACGAGGCGTTTTTCCGCGACATGCTCGGCGGCGTGGACGCGCCGACCCTGGCCTATGGCCTGGCCGATGTGCAGGGGGATGGCGCGGCGCTGAACGAGCACGCGCTGGACCTCGACCTGGCGCTGTGCCGCGCGCTGCGCGCCCAGGCTCGCAGCCAGGGGGTGAGCGTCGCCAGCCTGTTCCACCTGGCCTGGGCGCGGGTGCTGGGCGGCCTGACCGGGCGCGACCAGGTGGTGTTCGGCACCGTGCTGATGGGCCGCCTGCAAGGCGCCGAGGCCACCGACCGGGCGCTGGGCATCTTCATCAACACGCTGCCGTTGCGGGTGGACCTGGACGACGCCGACCTGGCCTGCGCGATCAAGGCCACCCACCAGCGCCTGAGCACGCTGATGCGCCATGAGCACGCGCCCCTGGCCCTGGCCCAGCGCTGCAGCGGCGTGGCGGCGCCGACTCCGTTGTTCAACGCCTTGCTCAACTACCGCCACAGCGCGGCCTCGGGCTCCGAAGCGGTGCTGCGCGCCGGCTGGGCCGGGATCGAGATCGTGCACGCCGCCGAGGCCACCAACTACCCCTTGACCCTGAGCGTCGACGACTTCGGCGAAGCGTTCCGCCTGACCCTGCTGGCCAGCCCCGAGGTGCCGGCACGACGTGTCTGTGCCTACCTGGAGCAGACCCTGCGCAGCCTGCTTGCGGCGACGTCCACCGCTGAAGTCAGGGCGCTGCCGATGGTGCCTGCCGACGAGCGTGAGCAACTGCTGGAAACCTTCAACCAGACCCCGGGCATCGAACAGTCGCACGGTCCGTTGCATCGGCGTATCGAGGCCGTGGCCCAGGCCCATCCCCACGCCCTGGCCGCCACTGCCAATGACCAGTCGCTGACTTATCAGCACCTGAACCAGCGCGCCAATGCCCTGGCTCACCACCTGATCGGCCTCGGCGTGCGCCCCGATGACCGCGTGGCAGTGTTCGCCCGTCGTGGCCTGGACACGCTGATTGGCCTGGTCGCGGTGCTCAAGGCCGGCGCCGGCTACGTGCCGGTGGACCCGGCCCATCCGGACGAGCGTGTGCGCTACCTGCTCGACGACAGCGCGCCAGTGGCCGTGCTGACCCAACAAGCGTTGCGCGGCCGCCTGGATGGGATCACGGTGCCCGTGCTGGCGCTCGATCAGCCTGACTGGCCGCAGCGGCTGGATGATCCAGCCGTCGCCGACCTGGGACCGGAACACCTGGCCTACGTGATCTACACCTCGGGCTCCACCGGGCAGCCGAAGGGGGTGATGGTCGAGCACCGCACCCTGAACAACCTGGTGGACTGGCACTGCCGGGCCTTCGACCTGTGCCTGGGCCGGCACACTTCGAGCCTGGCCGGCTTCGGCTTCGACGCCATGGCCTGGGAGGTCTGGCCGGCGTTGTGCGCCGGGGCCACCTTGCACCTGGCGCCCGCCGGCGAGGGCCACGAGGACCTTGATGCGCTGCTGGCCTGGTGGCGCGCCCAACCGCTGGATGTCAGCTTCCTGCCCACCCCTGTGGCCGAATACGCCTTCAGTCATCAACTGGGTCACCCGACCTTGCGCACCCTGTTGATCGGCGGGGATCGCCTGCGCCAGTTCAACCGCACCCAGACCTTCGCCGTGGTCAACAACTACGGCCCGACCGAAACCACCGTGGTGGCCAGCTCCGGGGTGGTGGAGGCGGGGGGCGCGCTGCACATCGGCGGCCCTGTGGACAATGCCCGCCTGTACGTGCTCGACGCCGGCTTGCAGCCGGTGCCATTGGGCGTGCCGGGCGAGCTGTACATCGGCGGTGCAGGGGTCGCCCGTGGCTACCTCGGCCGCCCGCAACTGACGGCCGAGCGCTTCCGCGACGACCCGTTCGCGGCAACGCCGGGCGCGCGCATGTACCGCACCGGTGACCTGGTGCGCTGGCTTGCCGACGGCACCCTCGATTACCTGGGGCGCAACGACGACCAGGTGAAGATCCGTGGGGTACGCATCGAACTGGGCGAGATCGAGAACCGCCTGAACAGCCTGCCGGGCATCGGCGAGGCCGTGGTGGTGGCGCGTGAGGACCAACCCGGCCAGCCGCGGCTGGTGGCCTACTTCACCGCGCAGACGGGTCTCGAGGCACCGTTGCCCGAGCACCTGCGCACGCAACTGCTGGCCCATCTGCCGGAGTACATGGTGCCGGTGGCCTTCGTCGCCCTGCAGGCGCTGCCGCTGACCGCCAACGGCAAGCTCGACCGCCGCGCCTTGCCGGCGCCTGAGCGTTCGGCGCTGTTCGAGCGTGGCTACGTGGCCCCCGAGGGCGAACTGGAAACTGCCCTGGCCCAGCTGTGGGCCGAACTGCTGCAGGTGGAGCAGGTTGGCCGGCATGACCATTTCTTCGCCCTGGGTGGCCATTCGCTGCTGGCCATGCGCATGGTCTCCCAGGTGCGCCTGCGCCTTGGCGTCGAGCTGACCCTGGCCGAGCTGTTCGCCAACCCCGAACTGGCCGCCGTGGCCCAGGTGCTGGCGAGCGCCGGGCACAGCGCGCTGCCGGCCATCGTCGCGGTGCCCCGCGAGCAGCCCCTGCCGTTGTCGTTCGCCCAGCAGCGTCTGTGGTTCCTGGCCCAGCTGGAGGGCGGCAGCCAGGCCTACAACGTGCCGCTGGCCCTGGGCCTGCGTGGCTCGGTGGATGCCGACGCGCTGGAGCGTGCCCTGCTGTGCATCGTCGCGCGCCACGAAGGCCTGCGCAGCCGCTTCGTACCCGCAGGCGACAGCGCCGAGGTGCACGTCGCCGCCACGCCGCTACCGGGCTGGCTGCGGCGCCTGAGCCTGGCGCCCGATGACCTGGCCGCGCACCTGCAGGCCGAGGCCACCGCGCCGTTCGACCTGGTCGAAGGACCACTGTTGCGCGCCAGCCTGCTGCGCCTGGAGGATCAGCACCATGTGCTGCTGCTGACCCTGCACCATATCGTCGCCGACGGCTGGTCCCTCGGCGTGCTGACCCGTGAGCTGGGCGCGCTGTACCCGGCCATGTGCCAGGGCCTGGACGATCCGTTGCCGGCCCTGGCCATCCAGTACGGCGACTATGCCGTGTGGCAGCGACGCTGGCTGGCCGGTGAGCAACTGCAACGCCAGGCCGACTACTGGCGCCAGGCCCTGGATGGCGCGCCGACCCTGCTGAGCCTGCCGAGTGACCGGCCACGACCGCCACGCCAGGACTTCAGCGGCGCCAGCCTGGCGCTGCAGCTGGATGCGCGCCTGGGGGCCGGCCTGCGGGCCCTGGCCCAGCGGCATCAGGCAACTCTATACATGGTGCTGCTCAGTGCCTGGGCCGCGACCCTGGCGCGCCTGTCCGGGCAGACAGAGGTGGTGGTCGGCTGCCCGGTGGCCGGACGCGGCCATGCCGAGCTGGAGCCGCTGGTGGGGCTGTTCGTCAACACCCTGGCGCTGCGCATCGACACGTCGGGCGCGCCGAGCAGCGAGCGCCTGCTTGCCCAGGTGAAGGCACGCCTGCTCGACGCCCAGGCGCACCAGGACCTGCCGTTCGAGCAGGTGGTGGAGATCGTCCGCCCGGCGCGTAGCCTCGGCCACACGCCGTTGTTCCAGACCACCCTCAACTGGCTGGCCACCGAGGGCGTCGCGCCGAGCCTGGCGGGTTTGCGCCTGGAGGGCGTGGCCCAGGCCAACCAGGTGGCCAAGTTCGACCTGTCGCTGAGCATGGGCGAGCAGGGCGAGGCGTTGGTCGGCAGCCTCGAGTACGCCACGGCATTGTTCGATGAAAGCAGCGTGTGCCGTTTCGCCGGTTACTTCGAGCGCCTGCTGCGGGCCATGGTCGCAAACGACCAGGCGCCTCTGGCCGAGGTGGAGTTGGTCGGCGGCGCCGAACGCCGACGCCTGCTGCACACCTTCAACAACAGTGCCCGGACATTCCCGGTCGGCCAGACCCTGCCGGCCCTGATCGAGGCCCAGGCGGCCCGTGCCCCGCAGGCGCTGGCCGCCGTGGCCGGCGATGCACGCCTGAGCTACGGCGAGCTGAACCAGCGCGCCAACGCCCTGGCCCATCACCTGATCGAACGCGGCGTAGGGCCCGATGACCGGGTCGCGGTGGTCGCCCGGCGCGGCCTGGATACCCTGGTGGCGCTGCTGGCGGTGCTCAAGGCCGGTGGCGCCTATGTACCGGTGGACCCGGCGCATCCGGATGAGCGCCTGCGCTACCTGCTCGAGGACAGCGCCCCCGTGGTGGTCCTGGCCCAGCAGGCGCTGCTGGCGCGCCTGGGCGGGCTGACCTTGCCTGTGCTGGCCCTGGACCGGGCGGACTGGCCGGCGCGTACGGACAATCCCGAGCTGTCCGGCCTGCTGGCCAGCCACCTGGCCTACGTGATCTACACCTCCGGCTCCACCGGGCAGCCCAAGGGCGTGATGGTCGAGCACCGTACCTTGGCCAACCTGGTGCACTGGCACTGCAAGGCCTTCGAGCTGGGCGCCGGCGAGCACACTGCCAGCGTCGCCGGCTTCGGCTTTGATGCCATGGCCTGGGAGGTCTGGCCGGCCCTGTGCGCCGGCGCGGTGCTGCACCTGCCACCGGCCGAGCTGGGCAACGAGCAGCTCGACGGCCTGTTGGCCTGGTGGCTGGAGCAACCGCTGAAGGTGGCCTTCCTGCCGACACCGGTCGCCGAATATGCCTTCACCCAGGGGCTGCGCCATCCGACCCTGCGCACCCTGCTGATCGGTGGCGACCGCCTGCGCCAGTTCACCCGCGACCCCGGCTGCGTCGTGGTCAACAACTATGGCCCCACCGAGGCGACGGTGGTCGCCACCTCCGGCCTGGTGCTGCCGGGCGGCGCGCTGGACATCGGCCGGCCTATCGCCAATGCCCGGGTCTACCTGCTGGACGAGGCGCGGCAACTGGTACCGTGTGGGGTGACCGGCGAGCTCTACGTGGGCGGTGTCGGGGTGGCGCGGGGCTACCTGAACCGTGCGCATCTGACGGCCGAGCGTTTCCTCGACGACCCGTTCAGCGAGCAGCCCGGCGCACGCATGTACCGCACTGGCGACCTGGCTCGCTGGAACGCTGACGGCACCCTGGACTACCTGGGCCGCAACGACGACCAGGTGAAGGTGCGCGGCCTGCGCATCGAGCTGGGGGAGATCGAGGCGCAGTTGCTGGCCTTGCCTGGCGTCGCCGAAGCGCTGGTGCTGGCCCGCGAGGATCAGCCCGGCCAGCCGCGCCTGGTGGCCTACTACATCGCCGGCCCTGAGGCGCAGCCGGTCGGCGCCCTGCGCGCCGCCCTGCAACAGCGCTTGCCGGGCTACATGGTGCCGACGGCCCTGGTGCGCCTGGATGCCTGGCCATTGACCGCCAACGGCAAGGTTGATCGTCGCGCGCTGCCGTTGCCCGAGCGCGAGGCGTCGGCCAGCCAGGTCCACGAGGCCGCCGAGGGCGCGCTGGAAACGGCCCTGGCCGAACTGTGGTGCGAGCTGCTGCAGCTGGAACGGGTAGGGCGCCAGGACCGCTTCTTCGAACTGGGCGGCCATTCGCTGCTGGCCATGCGCATGGTCGGCCAGGTGCGGGTGCGCCTGGGTCGGGAGCTGTCGCTGGGCGAGCTGTTCGGCGACGACCGCCTGCTGGCGGTGGCGGCGACCCTGGCCGAGCGCGGTGGCGAGGTGCTGCCGGCCATCGAGCCGACGCCCCGTGGCCAGTCCCTGCCGCTGTCGTTCGCCCAGCAGCGCCTGTGGTTCCTGGCGCAGATGGACGATGCCAGCGCCGCCTACCACATTCCCCTGGGCCTGGCCTTGCACGGCCCGCTGGACCGCGCGGCGCTGGAGCAGGCACTGGCGCGCATCGTCGAGCGTCACGAGAGCCTGCGCAGCCACTTCACCCAGGAAGGCGCCGAGGCAAGGGTACGCGTGGCCCCGGGCCGCGGCGGCTTCGCCCTGGCCTGGCACGACCTGCGCGGCGCCGCGCAGCAGTTGCCCGAACTGATGCAGGCCGAGGCGCTGCTGCCCTTCGACCTGGCGCACCAGTTGCCGGTGCGTGGCCGCCTGCTGTGCCTGGCGGCAGAGCATCACGTGCTGCTGCTGACCTTGCACCATATCGTCGCCGACGGCTGGTCGATGGGCGTGTTCACCCAGGAGCTGGCGGCGCTGTACCAGGCTTTCAGCGAAGGGCGCGACGACCCGCTGCCGGCGCTGGCGATCCAGTATGGCGACTACGCCCTGTGGCAGCGCCGCTGGCTGGTCGGCGACGCGCTGCAGCGCCAGGGCGAATACTGGCAACAGGCCCTGGCCGGCGCGCCGGTGCTGCTGACCCTGCCCACCGACCGGCCACGGCCGGCCCGCCAGGACTACCGCGGTGACCGGATCGAGATACGTTTGGACCGGCGTCTGAGCGAAGACCTCAGGGCGCTGTGCCTGCGCCACGGGGTCACCCCGTTCATGCTGTTCGGCGCCGCCTGGGCGGTGCTGCTGGCGCGCCTGTCCGGCCAGGCCGAGGTGGTGATCGGCACACCGGTGGCCAACCGTCGGCAGGCCGAGGTCGAAGGGCTGATCGGCTTGTTCGTCAACTCCCTGGCCCTGCGCATCGATACCGCCGGACTGCCCGACGTCGGCGCGCTGCTGGCCCGGGTCAAGGCCTGCGTCAGCCAGGCCCAGGACCATCAGGACCTGCCGTTCGAACAGGTGGTGGAACTGCTGCACCCGCCGCGCAGCCTGGCCCATACCCCGCTGTACCAGGTGTCGCTGGCCTGGAACGGCGTGCCGGGCGAGGCCCTGCAACTGGGCGACCTGCAACTGGAGGCACTGGGCGGCGCGCAGATCTTCGCCAAGTTCGACCTGACCCTGAGCCTGGGCGAGACCGCCGACGGCTACGGCGGCGCCCTGGAGTTCGCCACGGCACTGTTTGACCGGGCGACCATCGAACGCCATGTCGGCTACCTGGAGCAACTGCTGTGGGCGATGGCCGGCAGCGACCAGGCGGTGCCGGCGAAGGTCGAACTGCTGGGCGCCGCCGAGCGTCGCCAGGAGCTGGTGACCTGCAATGCCAGCGAATTGGTCGGCGGCTTGCAGCAACCGGTGCAGGCGTTGTTCGAGGCGCAGGTGGCGCGTATGCCGCAGGCGTTGGCGCTGCAGGCCGAGGACGGCCAGATGAGCTACCGGCAACTGAACGAGGCGGCCAACCGCCTGGCCCATCAGCTGATCGCCCAGGGCGTGGTCGCCGACAGCCGGGTCGCGGTGTGCCTGGCCCGTGGGCCGCAACTGCTGGTCGGGCTGCTGGCGGTGCTCAAGGCCGGCGGCGCCTACGTGCCGCTGGACCCGGGCTACCCCGACGAGCGCCTGGCCTACATGCTTGCCGACAGCGCGCCGCTGGCGTTGCTGGTGGATGCCGGCAGCCGCGGGCGCTTCATCGACAGTGCCGTGCCACGCCTGGACCTTGACCAGCCGACCTGGACCGGCCAGTCGCCGGACAATCCGCAGGTGAGCGGCCTGGGTGCCCGGCACCTGGCCTACGTGATCTACACCTCCGGCTCCACCGGCACGCCGAAAGGGGTGATGGTCGAGCACCGCAGCCTGTGCAACCTGGTGCACTGGAGCTCGCGGCTGATCGCCCCGACCGTCGAGGGCGCGCTGCTGCACAAGACCCCGGTGAGTTTCGACGCCTCGGTGTGGGAGCTGTTCTGGCCGCTGTGCGCCGGCCTGCGCCTGGTGCTGGCGCGTGCGGACGGCCAGCGCGATCCGGCCTACCTGGCGGCGCTGATCCAGCGCCAGCAGGTCAGCGTGGTGCAGTTCGTGCCGGCGCTGCTGCAGCAATTCCTCGCCCTTGAGGCCAGCGCGGCCTGTGACAGCCTCACCGATATCGTCTGCGGCGGCGGCGAGCTGACCACAACGTTGCTGCAACAGGTGCGCGAGCGCCTGCCGCAGGTACGCCTGCACAACGTCTATGGCCCGACCGAGGCCACCGTCGATTGCAGCGTCTGGACCCTGGAGCCCGGGCAACCGCTGCCTGAAAGCGCGCCACCGATCGGCCGGCCGATCGCCAATACCCGGCTCTACGTGCTCGACCGCAACGGCCTGCCGGTGCCCCGTGGCGTGGTGGGCGAGCTGCACATCGGCGGCGTCGGCGTGGCCCGTGGCTACCTGGGCCTGCCGGAACTGGACGCCGAGCGCTTCGGCGACAGCCCGTTCGTGGTCGGCGAGCGCCTGTACCGCAGCGGTGATCTGGTGCGCCGCCGCGCCGACGGCGAGCTGGAGTTCCTCGGCCGCGACGACTTCCAGGTCAAGCTGCATGGCCTGCGTATCGAACTGGGCGAGATCGAGGCCTGCCTGGCCAGTCATCCCGCGATTCGTGAAGTTGCGGTGCTGCTGCGTGGCGAGCGGTTGGTCGCCTGGTTCACCGCCCACGACGACGCGCCCGGGATCGAGGCGTTGCGTCGGCATGCCCTGGCGCAGCTGCCAGACTACATGGTGCCGTCGGCCTATGTGGGGATGCCGGCCATGCCGCTGACCGCCAATGGCAAGCTCGACCGCCAGGCGCTGCCCGAGCCCGGCGCCGAGGCCGTGCTCAGCCGTGCCTACGAGGCGCCGCAAGGGGAAGCCGAAACCCATCTGGCGGCACTGTGGGCCGAGCTGCTGAACGTGCCGAGGGTAGGGCGCCAGGACCACTTCTTCGAACTGGGTGGCCACTCGCTGCTGGCGGTGACCCTGATCGCCCGCCTGCGTGCCGAAGGCCTGGAGGCGGACATCCGCGTGCTGTTCGCCGAGCCGACCCTGGCCGCCTTGGCCGGCACCCTGGGCCAGCATGGCGGGCCCCGGGTGCCGGCCAACCGTATTGGCGCCGACTGCCGACGCATCACACCGGACCTGCTGGCGCTGGTGGCGCTGGAGCAGGCGGCCATCGACCGCATCGTCGCCCAGGTCCCGGGCGGCGCCGCCAACGTGCAGGACATCTACCCGCTGGGGCCGTTGCAGGCGGGGATTCTCTACCACCACCTGGCCAGCGAGGGGGATGATCCGTACCTGTTGCAGGCGCGTTTCGCCGTGGCCGACCGCGCGCGGCTGGAGGCGCTGCAGCGGGCCTTGGACCAGGTGATCGCCCGTCACGATATCCTGCGTTCCTCGCTGTACTGGGACGGCCTCGCCGAACCCGTGCAGGTGGTGTGGCGCCAGGCATCGCTGCCAGTACAGGAGGTGTCGCCGGGGGCGCCGCAGGTCTTGCGCCTGGACCTGACCCGCGCACCCATGCTGCGCTTGCTGCACAGCCAGGACCCGGCCAGCGGGCGCATCACCGCGACCCTGCTGTTCCACCACCTGGTCATGGACCACGTGGCCCAGGATGTGCTGCGCGCCGAACTGCAGGCCTGCCTGCTCGACGAGCAGCGCCAGTTGCCCGCGCCGGTGCCGTACCGCAACTACATCGCCCAGGTGCTGCAAGGCGCGGGCGAGGCCGAGCACGAGGCGTTCTTCCGCGAACAGCTGGGCGACATCGACGAGCCGACCTTGCCCTATGGCCCGCATCCGCTGGCTCATCAGGGCGCCGAGGCCGAAGCCCGGATACTGCTGGACGACGGCCTGGCGCGACACCTGCGCGAGCAGGCGCGGCTGCTGGGCGTCAGCGCCGCCAGCCTGATGCACCTGGCCTGGGGGATGGTGCTGGGGCAGTTGTCGGGGCGCGACAGCGTGGTGTTCGGCACCGTGCTGCTCGGTCGCCTGCAGGGTGGCGAAGGCGTGGAACGCGCCTTGGGCGTGTTCATCAACACCTTGCCGCTGCGCCTGGAGGTGGGCCGCCTGCCGGTGCGCGAGGCGCTGCTCGACACCCACCGCCGGCTCACCGGGTTGCTGGTGCACGAGCATGCGCAACTGGCCCTGGCCCAGCGTTGCAGCGCGCTGCCGGCCGGCGCGCCGCTGTTCAGCGCCTTGCTCAACTACCGCCACAGTGCCACGGCCCTGCTCCGTGACGGTGCAGCCGGGCGCGCCTGGGAAGGCATCGAGCTGCTGCATGCCGAGGAACGCAGCAACTACCCGCTGGCCCTGAGCATCGATGACCTGGGCGAAGGCTTCGGCCTGACCGCGCAGTGTGCGCCGGGCCTGGATGCGCGACGACTGTGCGGTTATCTGCAACAGGCCCTGGAAAACCTGGTCGAGGCCCTGACTCAGGATCCCGAACGAGGCCTGGAACGGCTGGAGATCGTGCCGGCCGAGGAACGCCGGCGGCTCCTGGTGGGCTTTAACGCCACGCAACGTGATTACCCGCGAGCGTTGCCGGTGCAGCGCCTGTTCGAGCAGCAGGTGGCGCGGCACCCGCTGGCGCTGGCGGCGCGCCACGATGAACGCCAGCTCACCTATGGCGAGCTCAACGAGCAGGCCAACCGCCTGGCCCATTGGCTGATCGGCGAGGGCGTGGCGGCAGGTGACCCGGTGGCGATCCTGCTGCCGCGTTCGTTGCCCTTGCTGGTGGCGCAACTGGCCGTGCTCAAGTGCGCGGCCATCTATGTGCCGCTGGACATCAACGCCCCGGCCGAACGCCAGGCGTTCATGGTCCAGGACTGCCAGGCCGTGGCGCTGCTGACCCTCGGCAGCCTGGCGGCGGAATGCGAGGCGCGGCGCATCGACCTGGACTGCCTGGCCCTCGACGACCAGCCGGCGCACAACCCGAACCTGGCGCAGGACGCCGACGCGGTGGCCTATGTGATGTACACCTCGGGCTCCACCGGCACGCCGAAGGGGGTGCGGGTGAGCCACCGCGGCATCACCCGGCTGGTGCTGAACAACGGCTATGCCGACTTCGATGCCAGCGACCGTTTCGCCTTCGTCTCCAATCCGGCGTTCGACGCCGCCACCCTGGATGTCTGGGGCGGCCTGCTCAACGGTGGCCAGGTGCTGGTGATCGATCACCAGACCCTGGTCGAGCCAACGCAGTTCGCCACCGCGTTGCGCCAGGGTGGCGCCAGCGTGATGTTCGTCACCACGGCGCTGTTCAACCAGTATGTGCAGCTGATCCCCGAGGCCCTGGCCGGGCTGCGGGTCCTGCTGTGCGGCGGCGAGCGCGGCGAGCCCGCCAGCTTCCGGGCGTTGCTGGCGCGGGCGCCGAACCTGCGCCTGGTGCACTGCTACGGGCCCACCGAGACCACCACCTTTGCCACCGCCTGCACCGTGCGGGCCGTGGCCGACGGCGCCGAGCATGTGCCGATCGGCGGCCCGATCGGCAATACCACGGCCTATGTACTCGACGCGCACGGGCGCCTGCTGCCCGAAGGCGTGACCGGCGAGCTGTACATCGGCGGCGACGGCGTAGCGCTGGGCTACCTGAATCGCCCGCAACTGACCGCCGAGCGTTTCCTCGACGACCCGTTCGGTGCTGGGCCCGGCGCGAGGTTGTACCGCACCGGCGACCTGGCCCGCTGGCGTGATGACGGCCAGCTGGAGTGTCTGGGGCGCACCGACGACCAGGTGAAGATCCGTGGTTTCCGTATCGAGCTGGGCGAGATCGAGCAGCACCTGGCCCAGTGCCCGGGCGTGGACGAGGTCGTGGTCATGGCCCTGCGCCTGGAGCAGGGACCGCTGCGCCTGGTGGCCTGGTACACCCGTACCGACGCGGCCCTCGACGGCGTGGCGTTGCGCGGTTTCCTGCGCGAACGGCTGCCGGAGTACATGTTGCCGGCGGCGTTCGTCGCGCTCGAGGCGTTGCCGTTGACCAACAATGGCAAGGTCGACCGCCGGGCGCTGCCGCTGCCGGGCGCGCAGGACCTGGCCGTGGCGGTGTTCGAGGCCGCTGCAACACCGGTGGAACAGGCATTGGCCGCGCTGTGGGCGCAAGTGCTGGAGGTCGAGCGGGTGGGGCGGCATGACAGCTTCTTCGAACTGGGCGGGCATTCGCTGTCGGCGATCCGCCTGGTAGGCGAGATGCGCCAGGCCGGCCTGCACACGACCCTGGCGGAGCTGTTCCAGCACCCGACCATCGCCACCCTGGCAGCGCGCCTGGGCGAGGGTGCGCACGAGGACGAAGGCCTGGTCACGGTGCGCGCCGCAGGCAGCCAGCCTGCCTTGTTCCTGATCCACGAGTTCAGTGGCCTGGACCTGTACTTCCCGGTCCTGGGGCGGCATATCGAAGGTGATTTCCCCGTCTACGGCCTGGCTGGCGTCGCCCCTGGGGAGGCGCAGCTGAATACCATGGAGTGCCTGGCGGCACGCCTGGTACGGCGGATCCGCGCCGTGCAGCCGCACGGGCCGTATCGGCTGGCGGGCTGGTCGTTTGGCGGCGTGCTGGCCTACGAGGTGGCCGCGCAGTTGCTGGGCGCGGACGAGCCGGTGGCCTTCGTCGGTCTGATCGACACCTACGTGCCGCGCCTGAGCGACCAGGGCAAGGCGCGCTGGCAGGGGCCGCACCTGCTGCAAGGGCAGCTGTTGCTGCATTGCCGGGTGCATTGGCAGGCCCAGGGCGAGGCGGGGGCGGCGCAGTTGGCCGAGATCGAGGCATTGCAGCCCGGGGCGCTGGCGTTCGACGCACTGCTCGCCCACTGCCGTGATCGCCAGCTCCTGGTGCCCGGCCTGGTCCAGGCCAGCGACGGGCAATTGCGCCACTTCTTCGAGCGTCACCTGGCCCATGGGCATGCCCTGGCCCACTACCGGCTGGCAGCGTTGCCGGTGCCGCTGCATCTGTTCGTGGCCGAGCAGCGCAGCGCCGGCATCGTCACCGACAGCCCGACCCTGGGCTGGGCCGAGGCCTTGCCGGGGCAGGCGTTGCATTGCCTGAGCGTGCCGGGCGATCACCAGAGCATGGTGCAGGACCCGCAGGCGGCGGTGTTGGGCCAGGCCATTGCGCAGGCGTTGCAGGCCGCACCCGGTGGCGTTCGGCCGACACACCAGCCGCTGCTGGCGATCCAGAGCGGCACGCCGTCCCATGTCCCGGTGTTCTGCGTACCGGGGGCCGGCGACAGCGTGACCAGCTTTATCGGCCTGGCCGAGGCGCTGGGGCCGGATTGGCCGGTGCATGGCCTGCAGGCCCGGGGCCTGGCCGCGGGCGAGGTGCCGCACAGCACAGTGGAGGCCGCCGCCGACTGCCATGTCCGGGCCATCGAGGCGCTGTACCCCGAGGGCCCGTTGAACCTGGTCGGGCATTCGTTCGGTGGCTGGGTGGCCCACGCCATGGCGGCACGCTTGCAGGCCAAAGGGCGCGAAGTGCGCTCCCTGACCCTGGTCGACAGCGAGGCGCCGGGCGCGGGGGGCAGTTGCGGCAAGCCGTACACCTTTACCCAGGCCCTGCAGCGGCTGATCGAGTCGTTGCAACTGTCCACCGGCAAGTCGTTGGGCATCGAACCTACGGCCTTTGCCGAAGCCGACGATCAGGAGCAACTGCGCCAGTTGCACGCGGCCATGGTGCGGGTCGGCCTGATGCCGTCACGCTCTTCGGCGCAGGCACTCGAGGGCGTGGTGCGGACCTTCGCCACGGCCCTGCGCACGGTGTACCGTCCCGAGGGTGGGTTCAACGGCCTGGCGCGGCTGGTGCTGGTGGCTGATCCGAGTCTGGACGTCGCCGGCAACCAGCGCGAGCAGCAGGCCATGGAGGAGGGCTGGCGCGATTGGCTGCCGCAACTGGAGGTGTGGCAGGGGCCGGGTAACCATTTCAGCATCCTCAAGGTGCCGGATGTGTTCAGCCTGGCGGCGTGGTGGCATGACGGGCAGGCCCTGCATCACGGCAGGGTGAAGCAGTAACACCGTCGTGGGCGCGGGGCATGCCCGCGCCCACGGGACCTCATCGGATTCTGGAAGAACGGTTTTATGGAAAAGACGAAGTTTCGCAAGATCACCCTTGGGGTCGCCGCGGCCCTGGTCGCCGGCATCGTGCTGTACGCGGTGCAGGCCCCGGCCAAGCCGCCGCAGTACATCACCGCCACGGTCGAGCGTGGCGACATCGAGAACGCGGTGCTGGCCACCGGCACCCTGGAGGGCATCCGCCAGGTAGACGTCGGTGCCCAGGTTTCCGGGCAGCTCAAGTCGCTGAAGGTCAAGCTCGGTGACAAGGTCAGCGAGGGCCAGTGGCTGGCCGAGATCGACCCGCTGGTGCCGCAGAACACCCTGCGCCAGGCCGAGGTCGACGAGGAGAAGCTGCAGGCCGAGCGGCGCTCGGTGCAGGCCAAGCTCAAGCAGGCCAAGCGGGTCTACGAGCGGTACGAGGTGCTGCAGGACGACGAGTCGATCTCGCGCCAGGATTTCGAGAGTGCCGAGTCCGAGTTCGAGGTGCAGCAGGCCAACCTGCGCTCGCTGGACGCGCAGATCAAGAGCGCCCGGGTGCAGATCGACACCGCCAGGGTCAACCTCGGCTACACCCGCATCGTCGCGCCGATCAACGGCCATGTGGTGGGCATCGTCACCCAGGAAGGCCAGACGGTGATCTCCAACCAGTTGGCGCCGGTGATCCTCAAGCTGGCCGATCTCGACACCATGACCATCAAGGCCCAGGTGTCCGAGGCCGACGTGATTCACATCAGCCCCGGCCAGCAGGTGTACTTCACCATCCTCGGCGATGACCAGCGCTATTACGCCAAGCTGCGCGGCACGGAGCCTGCGCCGCAGAACTACCTGGAAAGCAGCGACAAGAACAGCGGCGCGGCCAAGCAGGCCAGCGCGGTGTTCTACAACGCACTGTTCGAGGTACCCAACCCCGAGCACCGCCTGCGCATCTCGATGACCGCCCAGGTGCGCATCGTCCTCGACACCGCCCAGGGCGTGCTCACCGTGCCGGTGGCGGCGCTGGGGCCGCGCGACGCCGACGGCAGTTTCCCGGTACGGGTGATCGACGGCAAGGGCTTCGCCCAGGTGCGCAAGGTCCAGGCGGGGATCAACAACAACGTCAAGGTGCAGGTCAAGGATGGCCTGGCCGAAGGCGATCGGGTGGTGATCGGCGAGCCGGTGTCGGGCGAGGCGGGGGCGTGAGCATGAATATGACCGTCGAGCTTTCACCGCACCTGGCGCGGCCTGCTGACCAGAAGCAGCCGTTGCTGCGCCTGCAGGGGGTCAGCCGCAGCTTCATGGCCGGCGACCGTGAGTTCCTGGCGCTCAAGGGTATCGACCTGCAGATCCATGCCGGTGAGCTGGTGGCGATCATCGGCGCCTCGGGCTCGGGCAAGTCGACCCTGATGAACATCCTCGGCTGCCTTGACCATGCCAGCGCCGGCAGCTACCAGGTCAGCGGCCAGGAAACCCGCGACCTGGACGACGACGCCCTGGCTGCGCTGCGGCGCGACTATTTCGGCTTCATCTTCCAGCGCTACCACCTGTTGCCGCACCTGGATGCCCTGCGCAATGTGGAAATTCCGGCGGTGTATGCCGGCGTGCCCCAGGCCGGGCGCCATGCCCGTGCCCGTGAACTGCTGGGGCGTTTGGGCCTGGGCACCCATCTGGCCCACCGGCCGAGCCAGCTGTCCGGCGGCCAGCAGCAGCGGGTGAGCATCTGCCGGGCGCTGATGAACGGCGGCGAGGTGATCCTTGCCGACGAACCCACCGGCGCCCTCGACACCGCCAGCGGCAAGGAGGTGATGAACATCCTGCTGGAGTTGCACGCTGCCGGGCACACGGTAATCCTGGTGACCCACGACCCCAAGGTCGCCGCCCATGCCGAGCGGATCATCGAGGTCAGTGACGGGCAGATCGTCAGCGACCGCCGCACCCGACCCGAGACACCGGCGCCAGCCGCCGAGGCCACGCCGGCTGTCGAGCAGGCGCCGCGGCGGCTGGTGGCAAGCCTCGGCCTGTTCCGCGAGGCCTTCAAGATGGCCTGGATCGCCCTGGTCTCGCACCGCATGCGCACCTTGCTGACCATGCTCGGGATCATCATCGGCATCACCTCGGTGGTGTCGATCTCGGCCATCGGCGAGGGCGCCAAGGGCTACGTGCTCAAGGACATCCAGGCGATCGGCAGCAACACCATCGACATCTATTCGGGCACCAGTTTCGGCGACAGCCGGGCCAAGGCCATCGAGACCTTGATGCCGGCGGATGTGACGGCGCTCAACGCGCTCTACTACGTCGACAGCGCCACTCCGGTGATCGGCCAGAGCTCGCTGGTGCGCTACCGCAACATCGATGCTGACGTGCAGCTCAACGGCGTCAGCGAGCAGTACTTCCAGGTGCGCAACATTCCGCTGGCCTCGGGGATCGTGTTCAGCGCCGACGACGCCCGGCGCCAGGCGCAGGTGGTGGTGATCGACCACAACACGCGCAAGCGCCTGTTCGGCGACGGGGTCAACCCGCTGGGGCAGGTGATCCTGGTCGGCAAGCTGCCGTGCACGGTGATCGGCGTGACCGCCGAGAACAAGAACCTGTTCGTCGCCGGCAACACGCTGAACGTGTGGATGCCCTACGAGACCGCCGCTGGGCGGGTGCTCGGCCAGCGCCACCTGGACAGCATCAGCGTGCGGATCAAGGATGGCATGCCGAGCAAGCGGGTCGAGGAGGAGGTCAACAAGCTGATGCTGCAGCGGCATGGGACCAAGGACTTCTTCACCAACAACCTCGACAGCATCATGCAGACCGTGCAGAAGACCAGCCGCTCGTTGACCCTGCTGTTGTCGCTGATCGCGGTGATTTCGCTGGTGGTGGGGGGGATCGGGGTGATGAACATCATGCTGGTGTCGGTCACCGAGCGGACCCGGGAGATTGGCATTCGCATGGCGGTCGGGGCGCGGCAGTCCGATATCCGGCAGCAGTTTCTGGTGGAGGCGGTGATGGTCTGTCTGATCGGTGGGGTGATCGGGATCGGGTTGTCCTATGGGATCGGGTATCTGTTTGCCTTGTTCGTCAAGCAGTGGGAGATGGTGTTTTCGTTGGGGTCGGTTGTTACGGCGTTTGTTTGTTCTACGTTGATTGGGATTGTGTTTGGGTTTGTGCCGGCTCGGAATGCGGCGCGGTTGGATCCTATTGAGGCGCTGGCTCGGGATTAAAATATGATGGGTTGGGTTGGGTTGGGTTGGTGTCGGAAGTTGTATGCGTATTCATTTGCGATGTCGACGCCTATTCACCTTTCCGCCCTTACGGCGGGTAACTTTTTGAAGGATCAAAAAGTCACCAAGAAATCCTCGCTCCATTCATCCGGCCCTACGCTTCGCTCCGGGTCCCCTCACTCCGGTCTTGCTCCCGGGAGGACCGCGCTGCAGGGCCCATCCTGGGCCCCAGCGCTTGACGGGCATCCATGCCCGTCACCTCCCTCCGCAAGTCCTGCGTTCGGCCTCCTGAAGTCGCGAAGTTACGGGCGGCGCCTGGACT
>NZ_JANCLM010000055.1:0-34283 GCF_024259445.1 Pseudomonas sp. DVZ6 | reverse complement strand
CGCGCAGCTGTCGCTAGTTGAAAGTTTAGTTAATCTCTCGATCGTATCGCGGGGCAAGCCCGCTCCCACGCTGTAGGAGCGGGCTTGCCCCGCGAAAGGGCCGGAACAACCGATGCATAACTAATGCTCAAACAACTAACTTCGCATTTCGTGCTCTTGCTCTTGCTCTTGCTCTTGCTCTTGCTCTTGCTCTTGCTCTTGCTCTTGCTTCTAAGCGCGCGGTAGTTCAGGCGCCGCCAATTGCGACTTCAGGAGGCCGAGCGGAGTTCTTGCGCAGGGAGGTGACGGCCATGGATGGCCGTCAAGCGCTGCGCCCCAGGATGGGGCGTTCAGCGCGGTCCTCCCGGGAGCAAGAACGGAGCGAGGGAACCCCGGAGCGTAGCGCAGGGGCCGTATGAATGGAGCGAGGATTTTTTGGTTCCTTTTTGATCCTTCAAAAAGGGACCCGCCGTAAGGGCGGAAAGGTGACTAGATGTCGACATATTCAAAGAATATGAATGCAAAACTCAAAACAATCACATCCAATCCTGACTCCAAACAAAAAAATTCCTTTAGCCCCCTAATCAAAGCTTTGACATTCACTGCCTAAGCAGTAATATTTTCACACAATTCAACGAGCAGCCCCAATGCCCCACTACACTCCGGAAACCTTCCAGACCTGCGCCATAGGCATGCTGCTCGGCCGCGCCGCACTCCTCAAGGACCGCATCCTCGACTGGCACCTGGAAGCCGACGGCGTCACCGCCGCCCAGTTCAAGGTGCTGATCATCGTCACCCAGTACCAGGTCGACACCCCGGCCGAACTGTGCCGCTACCTGGGCCTGGACAGCGGCTCGATGACCCGCATGCTCGACCGCCTCGAGCAGAAGGGCCTGATCCTGCGCAATCGCTGCCCCGACGACCGCCGCCAGGTGCGCCTGGCCCTGACCGCCGATGGCCAGCGCCTGGCCGACCGCCTGCCGCAGGTCGGCGCGGCGGCGATGAACGAACTGGTCGGCGTGCTGCAGCCCGAGGAACTCAAGACCCTCGAGCAACTGCTCGCCAAGGTCCTGATCAACGCCGGCGACCCCCTGACGATCCGCCGCTTCGGCGATCGTTGATCCCTGTCACGCATCTTCCAAGGTATTGTCATGGCCACTCCCGCTGACACCTCCACCCCGGCCCCCGCGCCTGACAACACACGCAAGCGCAAGGTCTGGCTGCTCGCCCTGTTGCTGATACTGGTCCTTGCCGGTGCAGGCACCTGGGCCTGGTACAGCCTGGTCGGGCGCTGGTACGAAAGCACCGACGACGCCTACGTCAACGGCAATGTCGTGGAGATCACCCCGCTGGTGACCGGCACCGTCACCAGCATCGGCGCCGATGACGGCGACCTGGTCCATGCCGGCCAGGTACTGCTGCAATTCGACCCGGCCGACAGCGAGGTCGCCCTGCAGTCGGCCGAGGCCAAGCTGGCGCGCAGCGTGCGCCAGGTGCGCGGGCTGTACAGCAATGTCGACTCGCTCAAGGCGCAACTGCAGACCCGCCAGGCCGAGTTGCAGAAGGCCCAGCAGGACTACAACCGACGCAAGGTGCTGGCCGACAGCGGCGCCATTGCCGCCGAGGAAGTCGCCCACTCCCGCGATGACCTGACCGTGGCCCAGGCCGCCGTCAACAGCGCTCGCCAACAGCTCAACACCAGCACCGCGCTGGTCGACGACACCGTGGTGTCCTCGCATCCGGAAGTGATGGCCGCCGCAGCAGACCTGCGCCAGGCCTACCTCGACCATGCCCGCACCACGCTGGTGGCGCCGGTGACCGGCTATGTCGCCAAACGCACCGTGCAACTGGGCCAGCGCCTGCAACCGGGCACGACAACCATGGCGGTGATCCCGCTGGACGAGGTGTGGATCGACGCCAACTTCAAGGAAACCCAGCTGCGCGACATGCGCATTGGCCAGCCGGTCGAGATCACCGCCGACCTGTACGGCAGCGAAGTCAGGTACACCGGCACCGTCGACAGCCTCGGCGCGGGCACCGGCAGCGCCTTTGCCCTGTTGCCGGCACAGAACGCCACCGGCAACTGGATCAAGATTGTCCAGCGCGTACCGGTGCGCATCCACCTTGATCCCGAGCAACTGAAGAAGCACCCGCTGCGCATCGGCCTGTCCACCGTCACCGAGGTCGACCTGCACGACCAGAGCGGCCCGGCCCTGGCCCAGCAGCCACCGCAGCAGGCCAGCTACACCACCCAGGTGTATGACCGTCAGCTGGTCGAGGCCGACGACCTGATCGCCCGGCTGATCCACGAGAACAGCGCCACCGGCAAGACGGCTCAGCGATGAGCCAGCAGGCCCCCGCGCAGTTCACCCCGCCGAGCCTGCTGCTGACTACCATCGGCCTGTCGCTGGCGACCTTCATGCAGGTGCTCGACACCACCATCGCCAACGTGGCGTTGCCGACCATTTCCGGCAACCTCGGCGTGAGTTCGGAGCAGGGCACCTGGGTGATCACCTCGTTCGCGGTGAGCAACGCCATCGCCTTGCCGTTGACCGGCTGGCTCAGCCGGCGCTTCGGCGAGGTGAAGCTGTTCATCTGGGCCACGCTGCTTTTCGTGCTGGCCTCGTTCCTGTGCGGCGTCGCCCAGTCGATGCCCGAGCTGGTGTTGTTCCGCGTGGTCCAGGGCGTGGTAGCCGGTCCGCTGTACCCGATGACCCAGACCCTGCTGATCGCCGTGTACCCGCCGGCGAAAAGGGGGATGGCCCTGGCGCTGCTGGCGATGGTCACGGTGGTCGCGCCGATTGCCGGGCCGATCCTCGGTGGCTGGATCACCGACAGCTACAGCTGGCCGTGGATCTTCTTCATCAACGTGCCGATCGGCCTGTTCGCCGCCGCCGTGGTACGCCAGCAGATGCGTGCGCGGCCGGTGGTCACCAGCCGCCAGCCGATGGACTACATCGGCCTGCTGACCCTGATCATCGGTGTCGGCGCGTTGCAGGTGGTGTTGGACAAAGGCAACGACCTGGACTGGTTCGAGTCGTCGTTCATCGTGATTGGCACGCTGATCTCGGTGGTGTTCCTGGCGGTGTTCGTCATCTGGGAGCTGACCGATCGCCATCCGGTGGTCAACCTGCGTTTGTTCGTGCACCGCAACTTCCGCATCGGCACCCTGGTGCTGGTGGGCGGCTACGCGGGGTTCTTCGGCATCAACCTGATCCTGCCGCAATGGCTGCAGACCCAGATGGGCTACACCGCCACCTGGGCAGGCCTTGCGGTGGCGCCGATCGGCCTGCTGCCGGTGCTCATGTCGCCCTTCATCGGCCAGTACGCCCATCGTTTCGACCTGCGCTTGCTGGCCGGCATCGCCTTCCTGGCGATCGGTACCAGTTGCTACATGCGTGCCGGCTTCACCAACGAGGTGGACTTCCTGCACATCGCCCTGGTGCAGTTATTCATGGGCATCGGCGTGGCGCTGTTCTTCATGCCGACCCTGGGCATCCTGCTGTCGGACCTGCCGCCGCACCAGATCGCCGACGGTTCCGGGCTGGCCACCTTCCTGCGCACCCTGGGCGGCAGCTTTGCCGCGTCGCTGACCACCTGGATCTGGATTCGCCGGGCCGACCAGCACCACGCCTACCTGAGCGAGCACATCAGCAGCTTCGATCCGGCCACCCGGCAGACCCTGGAGCAGCTGGGCGGGGCCACTCCGCAGAGTTACGCGAAGCTGGAACAGATCCTCAACAGCCAGGCCTACATGATGTCGACGGTGGACTATTTCACCTTGCTCACCTGGGTGTTCGCCGGGTTGATCCTGCTGGTATGGCTGGCCAAGCCGCCCTTTACCGCCAAGGCCGGGCCGGCTTCGGCGGGGCATTGAACCAATGATCCTGTCCATGCAGCACCTGCCCCGTTTTCAAATGATGGCATTTCCCCTAATCTTGTAGGCCTTTACCTGGCTACTTGGCAGACTCATGGACAAGGTCATCGTCATCACCGGCGCCAGCCGGGGCATCGGCGCCGCCACCGCATTGCTGGCGGCGCAACAGGGTTACCGCATCTGCATCAACTACCACGCTGACGACCAGGCCGCCGAGGCGATGCTGGCGCAGGTCCGTGCGCTGGGCGCCGAGGCCATTGCTGTGCGCGCCGACGCCAGCGTCGAGGACGAAGTGGTGCGGCTGTTCCGCTGCGTCGACCAGGAGCTCGGGCCGGTTACCGCGCTGGTCAACAATGCCGGCACCATCGGCCAGCAGAGTCGCGTCGAGGACATGTCCGAGTTCCGCCTGCTCAAGGTGATGAAGACCAATGTGGTCGGCCCGATCCTCTGCGCCAAGCACGCCTTGCTGCGCATGGCCCGCCGCCATGGCGGCCAGGGCGGGGCGATTGTCAACGTGTCGTCGATGGCCGCGCGGCTGGGCTCGCCCAACGAGTACGTCGACTATGCCGCTTCCAAGGGTGCCCTGGACACCTTCACGGTGGGCCTGGCCAGGGAAGTAGCCGGCGAGGGCGTGCGGGTCAACGGCGTTCGGCCGGGCTACATCCACACCGGCTTCCATGCCCTGAGCGGCGACCCGGACCGCGTCAGCAAGCTCGAGCCGGGCTTGCCGATGGGGCGCGGTGGCCAGCCCGAGGAAGTGGCCGAGGCGATCCTGTGGTTGCTGTCGGAAAAGGCGTCCTACGCGACCGGCACCTTCATCGACCTGAGTGGCGGACGTTAGGCTCTGTACGAAATGTATCTGCACTCGCCCATACTGCGTTGAAACGGGGCTCGGAATGCTCATGTACTCCAGTACAGTCGGGCGCGACCCCGGCCGTTCCTCCCCCCGTTTCGCCTTGTCTGGCCTTCGCGCAGACACATTTCGTACAGACCCTAGGCTCGTCAGTCGCGCAGCAACAGATCGACCTGATCCACCAGCTTTTCGAGGTCGAAGGGCTTGGTCAGTACACGCATGCCTTGCGGCAGGGGCCCATCCTCAAGCACCGCGTTGGCATCGTAGCCGGTGATGAACAGCACCGGGATCGAAGGCAGTCGCCCGCGCATGGCCTGGGCGACCTGGCGGCCGTTCATGCCGCCGGGCAGGCCGATGTCGGTGATCAGCAGGTCGAACCCCAGGTCTGCCTCGAGTGCCGCAGGTCCGGTGGCGTAGCCATCGACCTGGTGGCCCAGCTCCTCGAGCACTTCAGCGATCACCAGGCGCAACGCGGCCTGGTCTTCGACCAGCAGTACCCGCTTTCCGGGCCCGCGAGCGGACAGCAGTGACGCAGCTTTTGCAGGCGCAGGCTGGGCAACGGTGTCATGCCTGGGCAGGTAGAGGTGGATGCAGGTCCCTTCGCCCGGCTGGGAGCAGATCTGCAGTTGCCCACCTGACTGACGGACGAAGCCATAGACCATGGAAAGGCCCAGTCCGGTGCTTTGCCCCATGGGCTTGGTGGTGAAGAAGGGTTCGATCGCGCGATCGATCACCTCCGCTGGCATGCCGCGTCCGGTGTCGCTGACGCTCAAGCGCAGGTAGGGCCCGGAAGGCAGGTCCAGTGACTGGGCTGTAACCTGCGTCACCTCCAGCGCGACGCAGCGGATGTCGATGCGACCGCCGGCAGGCATGGCGTCGCGGGCATTGATGCACAGGTTGAGCAGGGCGCTTTCCAGTTGCGGTGGATCGATGAACACCGTGCCGTTTTCCTGCTCGAAATCGCTGCTCACCTCGATGGCCGGGCCGACGCTGCGGCTGATCAGGTCTTCCATGCCCCCTACCAGCGTGCTCAGGCGGGTGGCCTGGGGCAGCAGGGTCTGGCGGCGGGAGAACGCCAGCAGGCGTTGCACCAGCGTGGCGGCCCGTTGCGCGGATTCACAGGCACTGTTCAACAAGGGCGCGATTTCAGCGTGACGGGCCTGCTGCAAGCGTTGGCGTATCAGTTCCTGGGCACCGAGTATGCCGCCAAGCAGGTTGTTGAAGTCATGGGCGATGCCGCCGGTGAGCTGGCCTACGGCCTCCATCTTCTGGATCTGGCGCAGGGCCTCCTCGGCCTCGAGCAGCCGCTTCTGCTCGCAGACCTGGCGGGTGATGTCGTAGACGAACAGATAGGCACCGACAATCCCGCCGGTGTGGTCACGCAAGGGGGTGAAGCGCAGTTCGAAATGCCGCCTGTCATTGCCGCGACCGTATTCGATCACTTCGGTATAGCTTTCACCGGACAATGCCCTGCGCCATAGCGCCACCGATCGTTCGCATTCCTCGGGGAATCCCTCCAGGCCTTCGAGCAGGCTGTCGCCCGCCTTGATCCTGCGTCCGAACAGGTACTCGAAATCCTTGACTGCACGGGCATTGATCGCGAGCAAGCGCAACGCGGTGTCCACCACCTGCACCCGGGCGACACTGTGTTCGACCAGCTCGGCAAACAGGCTGCGCTCGGCCAGGG
The DNA here is from genome assembly GCF_024259445.1 of Pseudomonas sp. DVZ6. NCBI lineage: Bacteria > Pseudomonadati > Pseudomonadota > Gammaproteobacteria > Pseudomonadales > Pseudomonadaceae > Pseudomonas > Pseudomonas sp. DVZ6. The sequence goes on along the minus strand of NZ_JANCLM010000055.1, from coordinate 27,887 downwards.
CTGCGGTGACCCGTTGCTCGAGCTGGTCGTTGAGTTGTTGCAAGGCGGTTTCTGCGCGGCGTCGTTCGGTGACATCCTTGAACAGCACCGCCACCTGGTGTTTCCCGGCGGGCTCGATCCGGAAGGTGGTGACCGACAGCACCCGGCCAGTGGCAATCAATTCCTGCTCGAACTGCAGAGGCTCACCGGTGCGTAGCACCTGGCCATAGCGGGCCACCCAGTCGTCGGCCTCGTCCGGCACCATCTCGCGCAGCTTCTGCCCCACCACGTTGGGAATCCCCGCGTGGCGGGCATAGGCGGCGTTGGCGAGGATATGGATGTAGTCGCTCAGCGGGCCGTGCGGGCCGTCGAAGAATTCGATGACGCAGAACCCTTCGTCCATCGTGTCGAAGAGAAAGCGGAACAGGTCGGGATCATGCCGTGGTGGATTGGCCAGTTCGGCCTCCAGCAAGGCATTGCGCTGGCGTAGGCGTTCAACTTCCAGGCGCAGGGACTGCAGTTCGCGCGAGGGCATGCGGGCATCCGTTGAGGTGGGGTCAGATACGCTAATCGCCTGCTGGTGTGCCTGTCCAGTCACGCGGCTCACGGTCTTGCACGGGCTTGCTTCGCGTGGCGTTCAGCAGCTCCTCCACCTTGGAGGTCAGCAGTTTCAGTTCGAAGGGTTTGTGCAACAGGAGCATGGGGGGCGAGCCCATGATCCGGCGGGTATCGATGGCACCATCGTAGCCAGTGATGAACAGGGTGGGCAGATGCTCGTCGATAGCCCGGCAGGCTCTGGCGACCTGGTATCCGTCGATATTCCCCGGCAGTCCGATATCCACCACCAGCAAGTCTGGTCGAACACCTTCATTCAAGGCGCACAACGCTGTGCGGCCGTCCTTGAAGTCCTGAACCTGCAAGCCCTGTTCCTCGAGGGTTTCCCGTATCACCAGGCGCAGTGTCGCTTGATCTTCTACCAGCAGGATGAGCGGTTGCCTGGGCCTTGCTTGCGTGATCACCTGCTGCATATCGTCTGCTTGCGCTGCACTGCCTGCATGAGCACGTGGTAAATACATGTGGATGCAGGTGCCGCGCTCTGGTGAGCTGTCGATGCTCAGTTGGCCGGCTGACTGGCGCACGAAGCCATAAGCCATGGAGAGGCCCAGCCCGGTGCCTTGCCCCAGGGGCTTGGTGGTGAAGAAAGGTTCGGCGGCACGCTCGCTGATCTGCTGGGTCATGCCACAGCCGGTATCTTCGACCTGAATGTGCAGATACTGTCCGGTTTCGAGCTGAAGGGCTGCAGCCTGCGCGGCATCCAGCTGGCAGTTGTCGGAGCTGATGCGCAGGGTGCCGCCCCGCGCCATCGCGTCCCGGGCGTTGATGCACAGGTTGAGCAGTGTGCTTTCCAGCTGCGATGGATCGACGCAGACCAGCCATTGGCCGGCGCGGGTGGCATCGACGAACGTTATATGGGTGTCAAGGGAACTGCGGATCAGTTCGCGCATACCGGCGGCCAGGTGGTGCACATCCAGCGGCTGTGGCGTCAGCGCCTGCTGGCGGGCGAAAGCCAGCAGGCGCTGGACCAGAGAAGCCGCGCGCGAGGTGTTCTGCCGGGCAATGTCGAGCAGATGCCTGCTGTCCTGCTGACGCCCCTGCGTCAGGCGCTTGTCGGCCAGCTCCAGCGCGCCGAGAATACTGCCGAGCAGGTTGTTGAAGTCATGGGCGATGCCGCCGGTCAATTGGCCGATGGCTTCCATCTTCTGCGACTGGCGCAAGGCTTCCTCGGCCTGCCTCAAGCGCTCCTGTTCCTGCACGCGGGCGGTGATGTCGTAGGCGAACAGATAGCCGCCACGGATTTGGCCTTTGCCGTCGCGCAGTGGGTTGTAGCGCATTTCGTAATGTCGGGGCTGCTCAGGCATGCCCAGGCTGACCATCTCGACGAAAGACTCCCCGGTGATAAGGCGGGGCCAGATCGGTTGGAGCTTCTCCATGATCTGTGGCAGACCTGCCAGGATGTCATGGACATGGTCGCCAACCTTGGGCGAAATGCCATGCAGGCGCTCGAAGGTTTCGCGCGCCGTGCGGTTGATCGCCACCAGGCGTAAGTTGCAGTCTGCGGCGAACACATTGGCCAGGCTGTGGTCCACCAGCTCGCCGAGCAACCTGTTGTTGGTTTCGGCCTTGTCCATGCGCTCTTCCGTTTGTTCGTGCAGCAGCTGGCGCGCCTGTTCGCTGGCCGGGACACCGGTAAACAGTACGGCCACTCGTCTGTCACTGGCTGGGCCCAAGCGATAGGCGGTGACGTTGAGCAAACGGTCGGTGACGTTCAGGCGCTGTTCGAAGCGTACCGGCTGGCCGCTGCGCAGCACCTCGGCAAAGCGCGGCACCCAGGCATCGGCTTCGTCCGGGATCAGCTCGCGTACGGTCTGCCCCATCCGCTTGTCATGGCCTGTATGGCGCAGGCAGGCGTCGTTGCTGAGGATGTAGCGGTAGTCGCTCAATGGCCCTTGGGGGCCATCAAGCAGTTCCAGGACACAGAAGCCTTCGGCCATGCAGGAGCGTAACAACTCGAAACAAACCAACTCCAGATCATGCCTCGCCACCTGCGTCTCGAGGGTCTGGATACGGGCCTGCAACTGCTCTGAAGGCGGCGACGGGGCTGGCATAGGCTGGATCCATCCGATGGACCCTAACACTATAGTTGTGGTCCTTGTTCCCAGCCATCAAGCCGTCAAAATGATCGCACGATCCGCCCCAGGGTCTCCATGGCCTGTTCCGCGCCATCCCCCCAGGGGCTGCCGTAGTTCAGGCGGATGCAGTTGCCGAAGCGCCGGGTCGGCGAGAAGATCGGTCCCGGCGCGATGCTGATGCCCTGGGCCAAAGCCATGTGGAACAGCTTCAGGGCGTCCATCTGCTCGGGCAGCTCCAGCCACAGGAAGTAGCCCCCGGAGGGTTGGCTGACCCGGGTCTGCGCCGGGAAGTGGCGGGCGATGGCGGCCAGCATGTTGGCCTGTTGGCCCTCGAGGGCGTAGCGCAGCTTGCGCAGGTGGCGATCGTAGCCGCCATGTTGCAGGTAGTCGGCAATCGCCGCCTGGGCCGGCATCGAGGCGCACAGCGAGGTCATCAGCTTGAGCCGCTCGATCTTCTGCGCGAAGCGTCCGGCCGCCACCCAGCCGATCCGGTAGCCGGGGGCCAGGCTTTTGGCGAACGAGCCGCAGTGCATCACCAGGCCTTCGGTGTCGAAGGCCTTGGCCGGTTTCGGTGCCTGCTGCGAGTAGTACAGCTCGGCGTAGACGTCGTCCTCGATCAGCGGCACCTGGTGGCGACGCAGCAGCTCGACCAGTTCCTGCTTCTTGGCCTCCGGCATGCTGGCGCCCACCGGGTTCTGGAAGTTGGTCATGCACCACACGGCCTTGACCGGGTGTTTCTCCAGGGTCTGGGCCAGCACGCCTAGGTCCATGCCTTCACGCGGGTGGACAGGGATCTCCACCGCCTTGAGCTTGAGCCGTTCGAGCACCTGCAGGCAGGCGTAGAAGGCCGGTGCCTCGATGGCCACCAGGTCGCCGGGCTGGGTCACGGCTTGCAGGCACAGGTTCAGTGCCTCCAGCGCACCGTTGGTGATCAGCAGCTCCTCCATCGGCAGCATCAGCCCGGCGACCATGTAGCGCAGGGCGATCTGCCGACGCAGTTGCGGGTTGCCCGGCGACAGGTCGGTGACCACCATGCGCGGGTCCATGGCCCGGCTGGCACTGGCCAGCGAGCGTGACAGGCGCTGCAGGGGGAACAGGGTCGGGCTGGGGAAGGCCGAACCGAACGGCACGGTGTGCGGATCCTTGATCGAGTCGAGGATCGAGAACACCAGGCCGCTGACATCGACATCGGTGGACTCGCTGGCCGGCGCCTGGGGCTGCGGCTCGCTGAACGGGCGCGGCGCATGGGCGTTGACGAAGTAGCCCGAGCGCGGCCGGGCGCGGATCAGCCCGCGCCGCTCCAGCAGGTAGTAGGCCTGGAACACGGTGGACGGGCTGACCCCGTGGGTCTGGCTGGCGTAGCGTACCGAAGGCACCCGCTGGCCGGGGCCAAGCACCCCGGAGCGGATCAGTTCGGCAATGTCGTCGGCGAATCGTTCGTAGCGTTTCATTATGGTCTGGGCAGGCAAGGTGGTGATCAGTTTAAGGGATCAGCGATTCATCGGCGCGACGAAACGGCTGTGCGCGGTGCTGCGGATGCCCGGCTGGTCGCTGTCCTGGATCTCGAACGTCAGCTCCTGGGAGCTGCTGCTCGGGCGGTCGGCGAGCATCGCCACCGACACCGGCAGCTCGCTCATTTCGCCAGCGGCGAGGGTGAACTCGGTGCGCCCGTGCAGTTCGAAACCATCGGCGTCCACCAGGCGCAGGCGATAGTGCTGCGGTTCCTGGGTCTTGTTGATGATCTTGAGCAGGTAGATGTTCTCGATCTGGCCCAGGGCGTTCTCGCGGAACAGGCCACGGTCCTTGATCACGTCCATCGACACCATCGGGCGCATCTGCAGGGCGACCACCAGGGCGCCGATCATCACCGTCAGCGCGGCGGCGTAGCCCAGCAGGCGAGGGCGCAGCCAGTGGGTCTTGCCGCCTTGCAGGTTGTGCTCGGACTTGTAGCCGATCAGGCCGCGGGCGTAGTTCATCTTGTCCATCACCCCGTCGCAGGCGTCGATGCAGGCGGCGCAGCCGATGCAGGCCATCTGCAGACCCTCGCGGATATCGATGCCGGTGGGGCAGACCTGCACGCACAGGGTGCAGTCGATGCAGTCGCCCAGGCCCTGGCTGCGCGGGTCGCTGCCTTTCTTGCGCGGGCCACGGGCTTCGCCGCGGCTGGGGTCGTAGGCCACCGCCAGGGTGTCCTTGTCGAACATCACGCTCTGGAACCGCGCATAGGGGCACATGTGCATGCACACCGCCTCGCGCAGCCAGCCGGCATTGAGGTAGGTGGCGCCGGTGAAGAACAGGATCCAGAACAGCGCAACGCCGCCCAGCTCGAAGCTGAACAGCTCGGCGGCCAGTGGGCGGATCGGGGTGAAGTAGCCGACGAAGGTCAGCCCGGTGAGCAGGCCGATGGCCAGCCACAGGCCGTGCTTGAGGCCGCGCCGGGCGATCTTTTCGACGCCCCAGGGCGCGGCGGCCAGCTTGATGCGCTGGTTGCGGTCGCCTTCGGTGATCTTCTCGCACCACATGAACAGCCAGGTCCAGGTGCTCTGCGGGCAGCTGTAGCCGCACCAGACACGCCCGGCGAACACCGTGATGGCGAACAGGCCGAAGGCGCAGATGATCAGCAGCGCCGACAGCAGGATGAAGTCCTGCGGCCAGAAGGTCGCGCCGAAGATGTGGAACTTGCTTTCGGCCAGGTCCCAGAGCACGGCCTGGCGGTCGCCCCACTGCAACCAGGCGGTGCCGAAGAACAGTACGAACAGCAACCCGGCGAAGGCGATCCGCAGGTTGCGGTAGAAGCCGGTGAAGCTGCGGGTGTGGATGCCATCGGCCACCTGGCTTTTGCTCTTGTTGGCGGCGGGGGCAATCTCGATGACTCGGAAGGGGATTCTATCGCTCATGGTTCATCGCTCATCAGGCCTCGATCAGGCCAGGGCACTATGGCCCCCGATCTGTTTTCAGCACAGGCCCAGATATTGAGAGAAAAACCATATCAGATGATTGGTTGATTTGCTCAGGCATTGGATTTAGCAGCCTTGAGCAATTGGTTGCAGATGCCTGCGGCTATCCACCGCACCTTCGTCGCAGCGTGCTTGGGGCCGTTGGGCGGGGTGCAAGGCACGAGGTGCTTGTGTCGCGGTCATCTGTAGGAGATCGCACAGGGAAGCACACCCTGTGGAAGCGGGTTTACCCGCGAAGAATCCAAAGAGGTGGATGGCACCGGCTGCGCCGGTGTTCGCGGCGGTCCGATAAACCCACTCCCACAGGGGCGCGAACTGCGCGACAGGCGATCTTCCACAAGGATCGGGGACACCGGAGGCAAGCGATGGACACATTCTGGCAATCGGTGCTCGAGGCCTTGCAGACCGAGTTCGCCGATGTCACCGACGAGCGCGAGGTCGCCCGCATCCTGATCCGCCTGCTGATGGCGGCCCTGCTGGGGGCGGTGCTGGGCTTCGAGCGCGAGAGCAAGGGCAAGGCGGCCGGAGTGCGCACGCACATGCTGGTGTCGATGGGGGCGGCGTTGTTCGTGCTGGCGCCGAGCATGGCCGGCGCCGACGAGCAGGCGTTGAGCCGGGTGATCCAGGGTATCGTCGCCGGCATCGGTTTTCTCGGGGCGGGCACGATTCTCAAGGGTAACGGCCAGGACGCCAGCCACGTCAAGGGCCTGACCACCGCCGCCGGGCTGTGGATGACTGCCGCCATCGGTACGGCCGCAGGTATGGGGCGCGAGGCCACGGCACTGGTGAGCACCGTGCTGGCGCTGCTGGTACTGGCCAGCATGCCGCTGCTGGTGGACAAGGTCGAGGGCGAGGCGAGGGAAAAGAAAGGCGAGGAAGACGAGGAGGGCAGGAAGCACTGAGGGGAGCCGAAGCTCCCCTCATAAGCGTTGTTGCCTGCTCTTTTCTTATTATTGGAGACGGGCCTGTTGTTGTTTTTGTCGGCGGTTGTCTCTGCATTGCGGGGCCCCCAACCGGGGCCAAGAGCAAACGTATTTTTTTGAGCGCTGACCTGCGTTCATGCAACGTGATCCAACCTTGACTGCCGCTACCTTGGAGGTAGTTTTATTGTTCTGTGTCAGGCTGCGGGGTCGAAACCCCTGGAAAGCACGTCGACTCCAAAAAAATCTGCTTGCTACGCCTCTGCCGTGTTGTTCTTGTTATGTCAGAGCCGTTTACTGTTGTTTTTATTGGGTATCGCGTTTTTTGTTCTTGTTATGCCAAAAGATATAGCAGGTGGCGTGCCAACTTTTTAAAGTCCTTTAAAATCAATGGTTTGATGATTTTCGAGGGAAAGCTGGCACGTGAAATTCTGTCGAATTGTTTCCCTGTTACCCGATTTTTTTCTGCAAAGCGTGTAGGCGGTAACACTCCGCCCACACCTGTGTGACAGGCGTATGACTCAGCGCACGCCACGTGCCCGCGCCACCCGCGAACCGGTGGCGCGCCCCAGCACTTCGCTGATGCGCAGGCCGGCGGCGATCAGCTTGTCCAGGTCGATCCCGGTCTCGATGCCCAGCCCCTGCATCAGGTACACCACGTCCTCGCTGGCGACGTTACCGGTGGCACCCTTGGCGTACGGGCAACCGCCCAGGCCCGCCACCGAGCTGTCGAATACGCTGATGCCTTCCAGCAGGCTGGCGTAGACATTGGCCAGGGCCTGGCCATAGGTATCGTGGAAGTGCCCGGCCAGTTGCTCGCGGGGTACCTGGGCCGCGACCACCTCGAACAGGCGGCGGGTATCACCGGCGGTGCCGGTGCCGATGGTGTCGCCCAGCGACACCTCATAGCAGCCCATGTCGTGCAGGGCGCGGGCCACCGGCGCGACCTGCTCGGCACTGATACGCCCCTCGTAGGGGCAGCCGAGCACGCAGGACACATAGCCGCGCACCCGCACACCCTGGCTGCGGGCGGCGTCCATGATCGGCTCGAAGCGCTTGAGGCTGTCACTGATCGAGCAGTTGATGTTGCGCTGCGAGAAGGCTTCCGAGGCCGCCGCGAACACCGCCACTTCCTTCACCCCGGCGGCCAGGGCATCCTCGAAACCGCGCAGGTTGGGTGCCAGGGCCGCATAGGTGACCCCTTTGCGCTGGCAGATACCGGCGAACACCTCGGCGGAGCCGGCCATCTGCGGCACCCACTTGGGCGAGACGAAACTGCCGACTTCGATATAGCCGAGACCGGCGTCGGTGAGGTCGTCCACCAGCCGCACCTTGTCGGCGACGCTGATGGGCTGGGCTTCGTTCTGCAGGCCGTCGCGCGGGCCGACTTCGACCAGGCGGACATTCTTGGGCAATGACATGGCGGGCTTCCTGTGGCGGATCAACGGTGGGGGTGCGACGGGTTCAGGGTGGCGGCCAGGGCCTGCTCGCAGCGCTCCTGGGCGGTGTCCAGCTCCAGGTGCATCTGCTGGATGTCGAGCATCTGCTGTTCGAGCTGGGCACGGCGTTCGGCGATCTTGGCCAGCATGCTGGTGAGCTGCTTCTGGTTGCCGCTGGTGGGGTCGTAGAGTTCGATCAGCTCCCGGCACTCGGCCAGCGAGAAGCCGATGCGCTTGCCCCGCAGGATCAGCTTGAGGGTGACCTTGTCGCGTGCCGAGTAGATGCGCTCCAGGCCACGGCGCTCGGGGCTGAGCAGGCCCTGTTCCTCGTAGAAGCGGATGGCGCGGGTGGTGATGTCCAGCTCGCGGGACAGGTCGGAGATGCTGTAGGTCTGGCTGCTCATGCTTGGGCTCGGGGGAGGGAATGCGAGTAACCTAATGCCAGGTTGACGTATACGTCAAGCAGGCTGCCAAGGGATTTGGCTCTCTGTAGGAGCGGCCTTGTGCCGCGAAAGGGCCGCTGAGCGGCCCCAGGATTCAGCTTTTAAGCAAAGATCGCCGGGGCCGCTCTGCGGCCCTTTTCGCGGCACAAGGCCGCTCCTACCGGGACTGCGCAAGTTCAGGGATGGAGCGACCTGCGATATTCCTTGGGCGTCTGGCCATCGAGCCGCTTGAAGAACCGCGCAAAGTAGGTCGGATCGCTGAACCCCAGGTTGTCGGAAAGCTGGCCGATGCTCATGCGGGTATACGCCAGGTTTCGCCGCGCCTCGAGCAGCAGGCGCTGGTGGATCACCTGCAACGCCGATTGCCCGGCCAGCGTGCGGCACAGCTGGTTCAACTGCAGGCTGGTGATGCCCAGCCGACCGGCGAATACGTCCACGGCCAAGTGCTCGCGGTAATGCGCCTCGACCAGGCGCAGGTAACGCCCCAGCAGTTGCTGGTCCCGTTCGTCCTGATTGCGCGCCGGCAGGGCGCGCTGCTGGCGGTGAATCCAGACCATCAACGCGGTGACCAGCGCCTGCAGCATGGGCCCTCGCGCCGGTGCGCTGCCCTGGTACTCCTGCTGCAGCGTGTCGATCAGTCCGTGCAGGCGCATACGGTCCTGGCCCAGCGGGTAACAGCGGGGGGCCGCCAGTACGCTCAAGGGCGCGCCGAGGCGCTGCTCCAGGTCGACCACCAGGGCCGTGCCGAAGGTCAGCACATGCCCCTGGATATCGGCGCTGAAGCGAAAGCCATGCACGGTGAGCGGCGGCACCACCTGGATCGCCGCCTCGCGAATCACCCGGCGCTCGCCCTCGATCTCCACCTGGGCCTCGCCCCGTTGCACATAAAGAAGCTGGAACAGTTCGGCATGCCGGTGCGGCTTGATTTCCCAATGGTGCAGGCGGCTGCGCGCCGGGATCGACTCGCAGTGCAGCAGGTCGGTGTCCGGCCAGGCGTGGTGTTCGCCGTACAGTTGGAACAGCGGGATACCGGGGAGCGGGGTGTTCATGAAAGGCTGTCCGTTAATCGAACGAATTTTGTAAAAGTACAGTTTTTAGCGCAGATATCACACGTTTCGCGCCAGGTTAGCCAGTAAAAATACAGGTGCAAACCCTAACAGCAGGTGTACGGCCATTGCCAGTACCGGCCGGCATCGTCATCGCGAGACAACAACAATGAAGACTCAGGTTGCAATCATCGGCGCCGGCCCCTCTGGCCTGCTGCTGGGCCAGCTGCTGCACCGTGCGGGCATCGACACGCTGATCGTCGAACGCCAGGCCCCGGACTATGTGTTGGGGCGTATCCGTGCCGGGGTGCTCGAGCAAGGCACGGTCGACCTGCTGCGCGAAGCCGGGGTGGCCGAGCGCATGGACCGTGAGGGGCTGGTGCATGAAGGCGTCGAACTGCTGGTCAATGGCCGTCGCCAGCGCCTCGACCTGAAGGCACTGACCGGCGGTAAGACGGTGATGGTGTACGGCCAGACCGAGGTCACCCGCGACCTGATGCAGGCGCGCCAGGCCAGCGGGGCGCCGATCATCTATTCGGCGGACAATGTCCGCCCCCATGCCATCGACGGCGAGCGGCCCTACCTCACCTTCGACAAGGACGGTCGCCAGCACCGCGTCGACTGCGACTACATCGCCGGCTGCGACGGCTTCCACGGTGTAGCGCGCCAGAGCATTCCGGCCGATGTGCTGAAGGTCTACGAGCGGGCCTACCCGTTCGGCTGGCTGGGGCTGCTGGCCGACACCCCGCCGGTCAACCACGAGCTGATCTACGCCCACCATGAACGTGGCTTCGTGCTGTGCAGCCAGCGCTCCCAGACCCGCAGCCGCTACTACCTGCAGGTGCCCTTGCAGGAGCGGGTGGAGGACTGGTCCGACGCGCGCTTCTGGGAAGAGCTCAAGGCACGCCTGCCGGCGGAGGTGGCCGCGCAGCTGGTCACGGGACCGGCGCTGGAGAAGAGCATCGCGCCGCTACGCAGCCATGTGCTCGAGCCCATGCAGCATGGCCGCCTGTTCCTGGTCGGCGACGCTGCCCATATCGTCCCGCCCACCGGCGCCAAGGGCCTGAACCTGGCAGCGTCGGACGTCAACTATCTGTACCGGATCCTGGTCAAGGTGTACCGCGAGGGGCGCACCGACCTGCTGGCCGAGTATTCGCCGATGGCCTTGCGACGGGTATGGAAGGGCGAGCGATTCAGTTGGTTCATGACCCGGCTGCTGCACGATTTTGGCGAGCACCAGGATGATTGGGAGCGCAAGATGCAGGAGGCGGATCGTGAGTATTACCTGGGCTCGTCGGTCGGCCTTGCCAATATTGCCGAGAACTATGTGGGGCTGCCATTCGAGGCGGTGGAATAGGACCGGCGAGGATCGCGTCGAGGTTCAATCGTCGGCACGCAGGCCCCAGGGCATGCAGCAGGGCTGGCAGGGAGCGGCAAGATCGGCGGCAGGCTGTGGCAAGACCCCGCCTGGGAGGAGGCCGCAAAGTGAAGGGGTAATGCCGGCAATGGGTGTCAAGCTCATCGCGGGGCAGGCCCGGCGTTCGCCAGCACTTGCGGCGCGCCGGGCAAGCGATCATCTTTCCCTCGTCCACCCAGGGCCTACCCATGACAATAAACAATAAGCTCACCGAGCACCTCAACCGTGGCAGCGTCGGCTTCCCAACCGCGCTGGCCAGCACCGTTGGCCTGATCATGGCCAGCCCCGTGATCCTCACCGCGACCATGGGTTTCGGCATTGGCGGCAGCGCCTTCGCCGTGGCCATGGTGATCGCCGCGGTGATGATGCTGGCGCAGTCGACCACCTTCGCCGAGGCGGCGGCGATCCTGCCGACCACCGGCTCCGTCTACGACTACATCAACTGCGGCCTGGGTCGTTTCTTCGCCATCACCGGCACCCTCTCGGCGTACCTGATCGTGCATGTGTTCGCCGGCACCGCCGAGACCATCCTCTCCGGGGTCATGGCCCTGGTGAACTTCGAGCACCTCAACACCCTGGCCGAGTCGGCTGGCGGATCCTGGTTGCTGGGAGTGGGCTTCGTGCTGGTGTTCGGCGTGCTCAACGCTTTCGGCGTAAGCGCCTTTGGCCGTGCCGAAGTGGTGCTGACCTTCGGCATGTGGACCACGCTGATGGCGTTCGGCGTGCTTGGCCTGATCGCCGCGCCGGCGGTGGAGCTGGACGGGCCGTTCGGCGTGTCGCTGGTTGGCACCGACCTGATGACCATCCTGTCGCTGGTGGGCATGGCCATGTTCATGTTCGTCGGCTGCGAATTCGTCACCCCGCTGGCCCCGGAACTGCGCCGCTCGGCCTGGGTCATGCCCAAGGCCATGGCCCTGGGCCTGTTCGGCGTGGCCAGCTGCATGTTCATCTACGGCGCGGCGATGAAGCGCCAGGTGGAGAACGTCGTGCTCGACGCCGCCAGCGGCGTGCACCTGCTGGACACGCCCATGGCCATCCCGCGTTTCGCCGAGCAGGTGATGGGCGATATCGGCCCGGTGTGGCTGGGCATCGGCTTCCTCTTCGCCGGCGCCGCCACCATCAACACGCTGATGGCCGGGGTGCCGCGGATTCTCTACGGCATGGCGGTGGACGGGGCGCTGCCCAAGGTGTTCACCTACCTGCACCCGCGCTTCAAGACGCCGTTGCTGTGCATCCTGGTGGTGGCGCTGATCCCGTGCCTGCACGCCTGGTACCTGGGCGGCAACACCGACAACATCCTGCACCTGGTGCTGGCGGCGGTATGCGCCTGGAGCACCGCGTACCTGCTGGTGACCCTGTCGGTGGTGATCCTGCGCATCCGCCGCCCGGACCTGCCGCGGGCCTACCGTTCGCCGCTGTTCCCGCTGCCGCAGATTGTCTCCAGCATCGGCATCCTGCTGGGCATGTGGTTCATCACCCCGCCGGGGATGAACCCGGCCGATGTCTACCTGCCGTTCGCCGTGATGCTCGGCGCCACTGCGGCCTATGCGCTGTTCTGGACGCTGTGCGTGCAGAAGGTCAACCCGTTCCGCCCGGCGCGGGTCGAGGACGTGCTGGAGAAGGAGTTCGCCGCCGAGCCCGGTCATTCTCTCAACGAGCAGGTGCAGCATGTCGGCAAGCTGGCTTGAACGCCTGACCGGGCCGCGTGCCCCGGCTGGATACCGGCCTGGGGCGACCTTGCAGCGGGTGTGGCGAAACCTGGGATTGACGGATTTGCAATCCGCAACATCGTTTACCTACCGCGAGGATGGCCCTCGGATCGAAGTGCGTGAGCGCACCGAGAGTCATCTGCTGATGCACCTGGTGATGTGCGAGTTCATCCTGCGCGTGCCTGCCCGCGACCAGGGCAGGTTGCGGGCGGAACTGCACCACACCGGCGCGCTGCGCCGCAGTGGTGTTACCTGCCGACGGCGGGGCGGCGACCAGGCCTTGTTCGAGCGCCTCGACGCGCGTCTCGCAGCGGTTCACGCCATCCTGATGCCCCTGGATTTCAAGCGCCTGGCCATCGACTGCCAGGACGGCCTGTGGCAGGTAACCCTGGAGCACATGGGCGCCAGCGAGGTGGTCAACCGGATGCCCGCCTTGCGCCGCTACATTCCCCTCGACGCAGAACAGCGCAAGCACCTCTGGCAGGTATTTGATGCGTTGGAGCGCATGCTTCGCGATCTTTGAACCTGGGGCCGCTTCGCGCCCCTTTCGCGGCACAAGGCCGCTCCTACAGACGATCGCATCCTTGTGTAGGAGCGGCCTTGCGCCGCGAAGCGCTCCCACCGTCCTAAAGCCTCCCGCGAACAATGATAGTTGTACGCTCATTGATAACATGTTAACAATTAGCGCATAACAACAACGCCCGCGTGTGGAGGTTGCCATGCCCCAACCCGTCACTCAGTGCAACGCCAGACCCGCCCTGGACGGCCTGGAGCGCTGGACCACGGCCATGCAGAAGGTCTGCGGCCGGTTCCAGACCGAACTGGCCTTCAACCGCTCGCTGTTCATCGGCGAGATCTCGACCTACAACCGCGCCGGCCTGGCCCTGGCCAACCTGCGTACCAACGCCGGCACCATCCGCCGCTTTGGCGACAACCCCGACCGCGACGACGACCAGCATTGCTTTTTGGTCAGCCAACGCATGGGCTACTCGCAGATCACCCAGGACGGCGTGAGTATCCAGCTGTCACCGGGCGAGCTGCTGCTGATGGATTCGGTAGGCCCGTGCGAGATCACCCCGTTCGGCCTGATCGAGCATGTCTCGCTGTCGCTGTCCCGCGAGCAGGTGCGCAAGCACGTGACCGGGCAGGGCGCGACCTTCGGCAAGATTTCCTCGACCAACGCCTGCGGGCGCATGCTGCACCTGCTGATGGACCAGTTGTGCCGCGAGGGCGACGAGGCCGGGGCAACCCAGGGCGAGGCGCTGCAGGCGGCGTTCATCGCCTTGCTGGAGCCGGGGTTCGAGCGCGGCGACGACAATCCCGGGTCGCTCGCCGGGCTCAGCGGCGCCAGCCTGCGCGGCTACGTGCAGAAGGTCATCGACGAGTCGCTGGGCCAGCCGGGCCTGACCCCGGCCAACTTGGCCGAACGCCTGAGCATCTCGGTACGCCACCTGTACCGCCTGTTCGAGGAGGAGGGCGACAGCGTCTGCCGCTACATCCAGCGCTCACGCCTGAAGCGCAGCGCGGACGACCTGTCCAACCCGTTCCTCAAGCGCGAGTCGATCACCTCGATCGCCTACAAGTGGGGGTTCACCGACTCGGCGCATTTCAGCCGGGCATTCAAGAAGCACTTCGAGCAGTCGCCGAAGGATTTCCGGGCCATGGCCCTGATGCCGGGGCGGTAATGGTCATCGCGGGGCAAGTCGCATCGGCGCACCGCCGCTCCCACAAGGTACTCATCGAACCCGTGGGAGCGGCGGTGCGCCGATGCGACTTGCCCCGCGATAGTATTAATCTGCCTGACGAGGATGTATCGGCGGCCGCTATCGCGGGGGCGTTTCGTCAGGCAATCGCCAGGTAATGCTTGACGAAGGTCTCGCTCAGCACTTCCCACAGCACCGGCGTGCCCTTGGTCACGAACCAGGCATCGCCTGCCTTGTACCGAGTCACCTGACCGGTGGATTCATCGGTCAGCTGGATCTCGCCGGTCACGATCACCGCCTGCTCGCTGAACGGGTAGACCATGCGGAACTTGCCCTGGGTGGTACCGAAGTAGGCGCTGCTGACCGGGTCGGTGGGGGCGCCGTGGGTCATCTTGCCGTAGCACTTGACCTCGCCTTCGAGGATGGTCGAGCCCAGGTCGGCAACGGTGCCCCAGGCGTCGAGTTCGGACAGTTGCACACCCTGGCGGACGGCGGTAAGGGTCATGGTGGTTCTCCTGGTCTTGTTCAAAAGGAATCAACGGCGGCCGTTGAAAAAGCCCGACAGCTGATGCACGGTCTTGCCGGCGGTCAGCAGCAGCGGACGGATGTGGTCCTTGCCGAGGATGCGTGCATGCTTGACCGAGCTGATCAGCTCGTAGCGGCTGGAGCCTTCGCTCATGCCTTCGGCGAGGATCTTGCAGATGATGTGGCTGGGGGTGACGCCGAAGCCCGAATAGCCCTGCACGTAGAAGGCGTTGGGACGGTTACTCAAGGTGCCGATCTGCGGGAACAGGTTGGCGCTGGTGGCCATCGGTCCGCCCCAGGCCAGGTCGATGCGCACGTCCTTGAGGTAGGGGAAGATCTTCAGCATCAGGTTGCGGTTCCAGGCCTTCAGGTCCTTCGGGATGTGCTCCACGAACGGGGTGGCGGCGCCGAACAGCAGACGGTTCTCGCGGGTGACGCGGTAGTAGTCGATCACCGGGCGGATGTCGCTGTAGGCACCGCGGATCGGGCTGATGCGCAGGATCTGCTCGTCCGACAGCGGTTCGGTCATCAGCTGGAAGGCGTAGGTGTTGACGGTGCGCGCATGCAGCTCGGGTTCGAGCTTGTTGAGGAAACTGTCACAGGCCCACAGCAGTTTGTTGGCCTTGACCGAGCCGCGTCCGGTGCGCACGGTGATCCGCTCGCCGTAGTGCACCTCCAGGGCCGGGCTGTGCTCGAAGATCCGCGCGCCGTGGCCGACCAGGGCCTGGGCTTCGCCGAGCAGCAGGTTCAGCGAATGCACGTGGCCGCCGCCCATGTGCAGCAGCGCGCTGCTGTAGGCGTCGGAGCCGATGATCTGCTTGACCTCCGAGCCGCCGAGGAAGCGGATCTCATCCTTGCCGTTGATCGCCTTGAAGTCTTTTTCCCAGGCGCGCAGGGTCTTTTCCTGGCGGGCGTTGAAGCCCATGTAGCCGTAGCCGTGGCAGAAGTCGGCGTCGATCTGGTAGCGGGCGATGCGCTCCTTGATGATGCCGGCGCCCAGTTCGCTGATCTCGAAGATCTCGCGCAGGCCTTTCTCGCCGACGCTGCCCTTGATCTTCTCCAGGTCGTGGCCGATGCCGGCCATGATCTGCCCGCCATTGCGGCCGGTGCCGCCGAAGCCCAGGTAGCGTGCTTCGAGCACGACGACGTTGGTGATGCCTTTCTCGGCCAGTTCCAGGGCGGTGTTGATGCCCGAGAAGCCGCCGCCGATCACCACGACATCGGCGTCGATGTCGCTTTCCAGGGTGGGGAAGCTCAGGTTGTACTTCTTGGTGGCGGTGTAGTACGTGGGCGTTTCGATGTTGATCATGGCGCAGCCTGGACAGTTGGAATTGTTGGACAGCAGGGCTTGCACAAGCGCTGGCGGTTGCAGGCATTGAGCACCTAACGACAGGTAGGTGTCTTGCCTGGGGCTGCCAGGGTTTTGCTTCAGGCTGCCAAGTGTGTCCATCTCTGAGGGCGTACGGCGACAGCATGACCTCCACAGGAGGTGTGGTGATCATGCGCCTCATGAACATGTTAAGTAAATCACCGCCAGCGGCTGCATTCCCTGTAGGAGCGGCCTTGTGCCGCGAAAGGGCTGCGCAGCGGCCCCAGGATCTCAGCGTAGAGGCAGAATTCGCTGGGGCCGCTGCGCGGCCCTTTCGCGGCACGAGGCCGCTCCTACAGGGATGGCGAATGGCTTTTACTTGAAATCCCACTGCATCTGCGTGGCGATGCTCACACCGCTGGACGACCTGACGCACACGTCCAGATAGTCGGTGAAGCGTGGCGGCACGGCGATGCCTTCTTCCAGCAGCCGGCTGTTGTCGAACAGGTAGTTGAGGTCGGCGAAGCCGCTGTACAGGCGCAGTGCGCGCAGCACCAGGCGCGGGTTGGCCGGGCCGATGCGGGCTTCGAAGCGGCTGGCCAGCGACTTCAGGTCGTCGACATCGACCTTGCGATAGCGCTCGCCCACTGGTTGCGCGCCATTGGCCAGGGCGAAGGCTTCGTCGATCTCGGCGAAGGTGCAGGCCGAGTGATGGCCGGCGGAGATGTGGTACAGGTCGTGACTCAGGCGCGGCTTGAGGGTCAGGCCGATCAGCGCCTCGGCGCAATAGTCCACCGGGATCACGTCGATCTGTTCGTCCAGGCCGCAGGTGAAGCTTTCCAGGGCGAAGCCCATGCGGAACACCCAGAAGATGCTGCCCGACGCCTGGCAACCCAGGCTGCGGTGGCCGACCACGATGGACGGCCGCGCCACCACCAGGGGCAGGGCGGGCAGCTCCTCACGCAGACGTCGTTCAACCTCAGCCTTCGAGGCGGTGTAGTCCACCAGCTGTTGGGCGGCCTCGGGGAATTCCCAGGACTCGCTGATTGGCGACTCGCGCTGCGGGCCGCAGCACATGGCGGTGCCCACGTGCAGGAAGCGCTTCAGGCGCGCGGAGCGGCTCAGCACCTGGGCAAAGGCGAAGGTGCCCTCGACGTTCACCGGCCAGATATTGGGGTTCTTCGAGAACGACGCCACGGCGGCGCAGTTGATTACCCTGTCGACCTGCATCAGCCGCGGGGTCTCGCGGGCCAGCCAGGCGGTGTCGAGGAAGTCGCCGCAGATGATCTGCGCCTCGCTCAGCGCCAGGCCCTGGCGCTCATCGACGCCATGCTGGCGCAGGTTGTCGCGCAGGCGCTGCAGGCCCTGGGCCGGGTTGTCGGCGCGGACCAGGAAGCACAGGGCGCCGGCATGGCCTTCGGCGATCATCCGGGCGGCGACGGCGCCTCCGAGAAAACCTGTGGCGCCGGTCAGCAGGATACGTTCCTGGGTTGAAGGGACAGCGTCGAGCGCGACGGTGGCAGGGGTGTTCATAGGTTTCCTCGGTTAATGACGGGCCCGGCTTACACCCCGTGACGGGGTGTAGAAGTCGTGTGAAAGTTGGGCCGAACAGCAGTTTCAGGCGCACAGCCATACGCACTCTTGAGTCAAGAGAAGGCAGCCGTACCTGGTTGGTTTGAAACCACCATGCCCAGGTAACGCGGGACGTTACCAGGGGCAGGGGTATTTAATTGTCTGGCCCGTGGCCTGTTAATTCAATTAACAGTTGTGGCCGATATGGAGGTTTTTGGTGAAAGTATTTTAATGGGTGTTGAACAGCTGTAAGTGCGCGTAGCCAATATGTAAAAAGTTTTAAAGTTGTTACTCGATCAAGTACTCGTCGGGGGCGCGGCGGCCCCCGACGGGTATCTCAACTGCGCAAGAATGCCAGCAGGTCCTTGTTGATCACGTCGGCGTGGGTGGTCGGCATGCCGTGGGGGTAGCCCTTGTAGGTCTTCAGGATGCCCTTGGGCAGCAGCTTGGCCGACAGCGGCCCCGAGTTCTCGTAGGGCACGATCTGGTCGTCGTCGCCATGCATCACCAGCACCGGGACGGTCACTTTCTTCAGCGACTCGGTGAAGTCGGTCTGGGAGAACGCGACGATGCCGTCGTAGTGTGCCTGGGCGCCGCCCATCATGCCCTGGCGCCACCAGTTGAGGATCACCCCCTGGTCCGCCTTGGCCCCGGGGCGGTTGTAGCCGTAGAACGGCCCCGCCGGGATATTGTGGTAGAACTGCGCCCGGCTGGCTTTCAGCTGGGCCTGCAGATCATCGAACACCGACTTGGGCAGCCCGCCGGGGTTGCCGTCGGTCTTGACCATCAGCGGCGGAACCGCGGCGATGATCGCGGCCTTGGGCACCTTGTCTTCGGGATGGCGGGCCATGTAGTGGATCACCTCGCCACCGCCGGTGGAGTGGCCGACATGGACCGCACCCTCGACGCCCAGGTGCTTGACCACGGCGGCCACATCGTCGGCGTAGTGGTCCATGTCGTGGCCATCCCAGACCTGGCTCGAACGGCCGTGGCCACGGCGGTCATGGGCGACCACGCGATAGCCTTCGGCGACGAAGAACAGCAGCTGGGCATCCCAGTCGTCGGCGCTCAGTGGCCAGCCGTGGTGGAAGAAGATCACCTGGGCGTTACGGGGTCCCCAGTCCTTGTAGAAGATTTCGACACCGTCTTTGCTTGTGACGTATCCCATTTCGCTTCTCCTGTCTCTAGGGTGTGGAGCGGGCAGGCCGGTGATGGTTCACCTGGCCACCGGACAACTCTAGGATTAAAGTGCGCTTCAAGGTCAATGCAATTTCAAAGGTGCCGGATGAGAATAGGAGAGTTGGCCAAACTTACCGGGCTGGCCGCGTCGCGCATCCGCTTCTACGAAGCCAGCGGGCTGATCAGCTCGGTCGAACGCAAGGCCAATGGCTATCGCGACTACGACGCCGACGCGGTGTGGGTGCTGGAAATGATCACCAACGCCCAGGCTGCCGGGTTCTCGCTGGAGGAGATCCGCCAGTTGCTGCCTGCCAAGAGCAAGGGCTGGCAGCATGACGAACTGCTCGGCGGGCTCAGGCGCAAGGTCGAGGAGATCGAGCGGCTGCAGGAGCGCCTGGCGCGCAACAAGGCGCAGTTGCTGCTGGTGATCGAGGGGATCGAGAGCAAGCCTGAAGGCATGCCCTGCGTGGACAACTCGCAGCGGGTGCTGGAGCGGTTGCGCGAGGAGCTTGCCCAGGACAAGGCCCGGCGAGCTACTGACTTGTAGGAGCGGGCTTGCCCCGCGAACACCGGCCTCGGCCGGTGCCATGCCACTGCATAGTCATGGCCGGCCTCATCGCGGGGCAAGCCCGCTCCTACAGGAATCGAGCACCGTCAGTTCCGTCTCAGTCGCTCGAGCCCAGCGCCGCCAGCGGCCTGGGCGCATACAGCGCGCTCTGGAACTCAGGCACATACTCGTACTTGACCATCCGTCCCAGCTGCAGATCGCGGATATAGCGCGACAGCTCGCCATCCCCAAGCACCAGCTGCGCCGAATCCCCGCTCATGCTCGAGGCATGCAGGGTCTGGCGCGAGGTGGCGTAGCCGTAGGCCAGCCGGCCCTGGTGGTCGAGGTTGGTGAAACTGTTGGTCACCAGGCCTGGTTCAGCGGACAGCCCCTCGAGCTTCTTCGCCCTGAAGATCACATCCACCTTGCCGCTCTGCGCGTCGCCGATGTCGTAGGTCACGGCCCGCGCATCCTCGCGGCGGTCGATCGCGGTCAGCCACTTGGGCAGGTTGTAGCCCACCACGCCGCGCACCCGCGCCAGCTCGGTATTGACCGGCAGCTTGAGTACATAACCCCAGAAATCCTTGGCCATCGACTGGCCGACCAGGGAGAAGGGCCCGAGATTAGCCTTGCCGGGCTTGCTGGTAATGATCGACAGGGCGATCTCGTTGTAGCTGTCGTTGTCGCAGTAGTCGTAGGTGTAGGCGGTAAACGCCACCAGCCCGCGCCCCGGCCACACCTGCAACGGTTGCACTTGTTCCAGCACTTCGGCGGGCATCAGGGCGCGCAGGCGGTCGAGGTCGGCGGTATAGACGGCGGTGACGCGGCTGTTCCTGTAGTAGAAGTTCGGCGAGTAGGAGGTAAAGCCCATGTCGACCCGGGTCTTCTCCAGGCCCTTGAACCAGCTCAGGTCGATGCCCGGCGCCTCGGCCTGGATCACGGCCAGCGGCGGGTTGGAACGGTAACGGTCGTACAGCCCGCCCTTGAGCACTGGCACCGAGAGCCCTGCGATGTCGATCTGCGTGGTTTCGGCGTGTTCAGGGAGGCCATTGGCGGCGTGGGTGACGGGCATCAGCAGGGCGCCGGCCAAGGCGGTTGCGCTTGCGAGTTTCACGGTGCGGTATCTCCAGGGGGGTAAGGGCTGTCGCTGCGCAATCACCCTAACGTTCAACCCAACTTGAGAGTCAATGATCAAATTTTCGCCAACCCAGGGCTTGACCTTAAAGTTGACTTCAAGGCTAGCGTCTGCGGCACGCCACTTTTTCGAGGTATTGCCGATGGACGTGTTCTCCCCCCTGACCCTGCCCAATGGCGCGGTCGTCCCCAACCGCATCGCCAAGGCCGCCATGGAGGAAAACATGGCCGATGCCGACCATGCCCCTTCGGACCGGCTGATGCGCCTGTACCAGGCCTGGGCGCAGGGCGGCGCCGGTCTGCTCATCAGCGGCAACGTCATGGTCGACCGGCGCGCCATGACCGGCCCCGGCGGCGTGGTGCTGGAAGATGACCGGCACCTGGAGCGTTTTCGCCAGTGGGCCGCCATCGGCCGCTCGAAGGGGGCGCAGTTCTGGTTGCAGATCAACCACCCCGGCCGGCAGATGCCGGCGAGTCTCGGGCAGCAGACCTGGGCACCCTCGGCCGTGGCGCTGGACCTGGGCAACATGTCCAGGCATTTCTCCACCCCGCGGGCGATGCCTGCCGAGGTGATCGACGAGGTGATCCGGCGCTTCGCCAGCTCCGCGCGGCTTGCCGAACAGGCCGGCTTCAGCGGCGTGCAGATTCACGCAGCCCATGGCTACCTGCTCAGCCAGTTCCTTTCGCCGCTGAGCAACCAGCGCACCGACCAGTGGGGCGGTTCCCTGGACAACCGCGCGCGGCTGCTGATGGAGATCGTCAAGGCGGTGCGCGCGGTGGTGTCGCCCGGCTTCGCCGTGGCGGTCAAGCTCAACTCGGCGGACTTCCAGCGTGGCGGCTTCAGCGCCGACGATGCCCGGCAGGTGGTGCGCCTGCTCAATGAGCTGGCGGTCGACCTGGTGGAACTGTCCGGTGGCAGCTACGAGGCGCCGGCGATGCAGGGCCAGGCCCGGGATGGCCGCACGCTTGCGCGTGAAGCGTACTTCCTGGAGTTCGCCCGGGACATCCGCACGGTGGCGAAGATGCCGGTGATGGTCACCGGCGGCATCCGCCGTCGACCGGTCGCCGAGCAGGTGGTGCAGAGCGGCGTCGAGATGGTCGGCATCGGCACCGCCCTGGCCATCGCACCGGCCTTGCCCCGCGCCTGGCAGGCAGGGGAGGCGGCGGTGCCGGAACTGCGCCCGATCACCTGGAAGAACAAGGCGCTGGCTTCGCTGGGCAACATGGCCATGGTCAAGTTCCAGCTGCGCAGGCTGAGCGAGGCCAAGGCGCCCGAGCCCGGGGTATCGCCATTGTGGGCTTTGCTGCGCCAGCAATGGACCGACGCCGTGCGCGCCAGGCAGTACCGGCGGCGCATGGCGCAGGCCTGACACCCCGGGACGCCAAGGAGATGCGATAATGGCCGCGCTATCACAAGAGGCGCACCATGCTGACCATCTCCAACAACGTGCATCTGCCGGATGCCGAGATCGAACTGACCTACATCCGCGCCCAGGGCGCCGGCGGGCAGAACGTCAACAAGGTCTCCAGCGCCGTGCACCTGCGCTTCGACATCCCGGCCTCGTCGCTGCCCGCGTTCTACAAGGAGCGGTTGCTGGCGCTGCGCGACAGCCGCATTACCGCTGACGGCGTGCTGATCATCAAGGCTCAGCAGTACCGCACCCAGGAGCAGAACCGCCTGGACGCGCTGGAGCGTCTGGCCGAGCTGATCATCGGCGCCGGCAAGGTCGAGAAGAAGCGCAGGCCGACCAAGCCGACCCTCGGTTCAAAGACCCGCCGCCTCGACTCGAAGTCCAGGCGTGGGACGATCAAGGCGGGGCGCGGCAAGGTGGATTTCTAGTGGGCTTGGGCGCAAGGGCAGGACTCGGCTGTTGCGTTCTTGCGGTCGGGGTTTCGAGGGCTTTGGGGGTGAGAGCTATTGACCCAGTGAGGGCCTCCAGGTGTTCGCCGTAACACTTTCAGCGCCTATGAGATCGAGCGCCGCCCGCGCGGCGCTCGATCTCATAGGCGCTACAGCTCTGACGTCGGCCTCCTTGAAAGGACCAGACCGATCTGGCGCACCTACTTTCTGCTGAACTTCTCACCTGGCACATGCAGATACGACATCACGCTTTCGGTGAGTTCGGTGGCCAGTTTCACCGCCTCCTTGTTGCGCGCCATGACCCCGGCCACCAGGCCCTCGATCAACGCCAGCACGGCGATGTTGGAGCTGGTCAGCACCGGATGATCGGCGGTGGCATACAGCACGTGACGGGCCAGCGGCGCCAGCGGCGAGGCCGGGGAGTCGGTGATGGCCAGCACGGTGGCCTTGCGCTCATGGGCGAAGCGCGACAGCTGCAGGGTGTCCTGGGAGTAACGTGGCAGGGCGATGGCCAGCAGCACGTCCTGTTCGGTGATCGCGGCCAGGCGGTAGGCGGCGTTCTCGTTGCCGCCTTCCATGCTGATGGCGCAGGTGTCCTTGCAGAACGGCACCAGGGTCGAGGCGGCGAGGCCCGCCAGGTAGACACTATTGCCGAACCCCAGCACATAGACCTTGCGCGCCTCGAGCAGGCAGCCGACGAACGCCTCGAAGGCGTCGGCCTGGTTGTTGCTGGCGGTGGTCGCCAGGTTGCTGCTGGCGCTCTGGATCTGCTCATGCAGGCCGAACTCGCCACCCGGGCGCTGAGCCAGTTCGTTGCGCAGCTTGTCCACCGGCGAGACCATCTGTTGCAGGGTCGCCACCAGCTCGGCTTTCATGCCGCTGTAGCCGCCCAGGTCCAGGGCCTTGGCCAGGCGGTTGACCGCGGCCGGTGAGGTGGCGGTGGCCTGGGCCATCTCCTCGATGGTCAGGGTCGCGGCCTTCAGCGGGTGGCGCAGGATGTAATCGGCGACCTTGCGCAGGGACGGCGGCAGTTCGCCCAGGCTCTGCGACAGCTTGCGCATGACCGCGGAGGCGTAGACGGTGGTGTTCTTGGTATGGCTCGACATCCGGCGCGACGCTCCCTGAAAGTTGCCGGTAGTGTATCCCAAGGCGCCCGGCGGCGGAGCCGTTGAGCGCCCTGGCGCTTACTTCAGGCTGCCGGCGAGGAACTGGCGCAGGCGTTCGGACTGCGGCCGGGCCAGCACTTCGCGTGGGTCGCCGCGCTCCTCGGCCTGGCCCTGGTGGAGGAACAGCAGCTGGTTGGACACCTCGCGGGCGAAGCCCATCTCGTGGGTGACCACGACCATGGTGCGGCCTTCCTGGGCCAGGTCCTGCATGACCTTGAGCACCTCGCCGACCAGCTCCGGGTCGAGCGCCGAGGTCGGCTCGTCGAACAGCATCACCTCGGGCTCCATGGCCAGGGCCCGGGCAATCGCCACCCGTTGCTGCTCGCCACCGGACATGTGCGCCGGGTAGGCGTCGCGGCGATGGCCGACACCGACCTTGGCCAGGTAGTGCTCGGCCTTGTCCCGGGCCTCCTTGCGGTTGATGCCGAGCACGTGCACCGGGGCTTCCATGACGTTGTCCAGGGCGCTCATGTGCGACCACAGGTTGAAGTGCTGGAAGACCATGCTCAACCGAGAGCGCAGGCGCTGCAGTTGGTGCGGGTCTGCCGCGCGCAGCCCGCCGCGGGCGCACTCGCGCAGCTTGAGCTGTTCACCGTTGACCAGGATCTGCCCGGCATTGGGTTGCTCGAGCAGGTTGATGCAGCGCAGGAAAGTGCTCTTGCCCGAGCCGCTGGAGCCGATGATGCTGATCACATCACCGGCGTCGGCCTGCAGTGAAACACCCTTGAGCACCTGGTGGTTGCCGTAGCTTTTGTGCAGGTCGTGGATTTGCAGTTTGTTCATCAGTCGGTACTCGCAGGGGTCAGTCGCTGAGCAAGCGACCTTGGCGGATGGAGGTGCTGCCGGCGACCTTGGCCAGCCACAGGCCGGGCTGGGCGAAGCGCAGGCGTTCGCGGGCGTAGAGGATGCCGTCGGTGGTGGCCCTGACCACGCTGTGGCGGTCGCTGAGCGGATCGAGCACTTCGAACAGCGGATCGCCGACCCGCACCTGCGCGCCCAGCGGCTGCAGGTAGCTGACCACCCCCGGGTGCTCGGCGTAGGCATACTGCGCACCGGCGAAGGGCGTGGGTTGGCAGCAATGCTCCGGCGCGGCCGGCCACGGCCCGCTGATCAGGCCCTGGTCGGCGAGGTAGCCGAGGATCTGCTCGGCGCTGGCCTGGCACTGCTCGCGTTCGGTGTCGGCCATGCCGCGCAACTCGATGGTGGTCGCCACGCAGGCCAGGGGAATCTCGGCCTCGGGGAAGTATTCGCGCAGGTGCAGCCACGGCGCCGCGCAGGCTTCATCGAAGGCATCTCCACCGGCGCCTTCGGCCAGCAGCGCCACTTGCGCGCCGAGGCGGGCGGCGAGCGGGCGCAGCTGGCTCCAGTGCTGCGGCATGGCGTACAGCAGCATCACCGATTCGAAATCGCAGTGCAGGTCCAGCACCAGGTCGGCGTCGCAGGCGTGGCGCAGCAGCAGGCGGCGCAGGCCGTCGAGCTCCGAGTCGGGCGCGGGCAGTTCGTCAAGAAGCTCGAGCATGGCCCGGCGGATGGTTGCCACGTTGGCCTGGCCATCGCTGCCCAGGCGGCCTTCCAGGTGGGCGGCCAGCGCTTCGGTCAGCGCTGGGAAATCGCGATTGAAATTCTTGCCGCTGTTGAACTCGAAACGGCCCTGGTGGGTGGCCTGGAACATCTGGCCGATGCCGATCGGGTTGGCCAGTGGCACCAGTTCGATCACCGCAGTCAGCCGGCCTTGCGCCTCGAGTTCGAGCAGGCGGCGCTTGAGCTCGATGGCCACGCGCATCCCCGGCAGCTCGTCGGCGTGCAACGAGGCCTGGATATAGGCCTTGCGCGGGCCGCTGCCAAAGCGCAGCACGCGCAGCGAGCGTTGGGTGCCGCAGGCGCTCCAGGGCAGGATATGGTCGATGTGCTGCATGGAAGCTCCTTAGTGCTTGCGGGGGGCGAGGTAGGCCAGCCAGTGGCGCTCGGCCAGCTTGAACAGGCGCACCAGCAGGAAGGTCAGGACCAGGTAGATCAGCCCGGCGGTGATGAAGGCCTCGAACGGCAGGTAGTAGCGCGCATTGAAGGTCTTTGCCGCGCCGGTGATGTCGACCAGGGTGACGATCGAGGCCAGGCTGGTGGTCTGCAGCATCATCAGCACCTCGTTGCCGTACTGCGGCAAGGTGCGGCGCAAGGCCGAGGGCAGCAGGATGCGCCGGTACAGCGTCAGCCTCGACATGCCCATGGCGCGGGCCGCCTCCACCTCGCCACGCGGCGTGGCGCGCAGGCTCCCGGCCAGCAACTCGGCGCTGTAGGCGCTGGTGTTGATGGCGAACGCCAGGCAGGTGCAGAACGTGGCGCTGGACAGGTAGGGCCACAACGGGCTCTGGCGCACCGCCTCGAACTGGGCCAGCCCGTAGTAGATCAGGAACAGCTGCACCAGCATCGGCGTGCCGCGGATCACATAGGTGTAGAGCCAGGCGGGGTAGCGCAGCAGGCACGCGCGCGAGACCCGCATCAACCCCAGCGGGATCGCCAGGGCCAGGCCGCAGGCCAGCGAGATCAACAGCACCTTGAGGGTCAGGGCGATGCCGTTCAGGTACAACGGCAGGTTCTGCCAGATCAGCGGATAGTCGAGTGTCATCGGGCAGATCCCCTAGAGCTCGGCGGCTTTGAAGCCGACCGAGTAACGTTTCTCCACGCCGCGCAACAGCAGCAGCGAGGCACTGGTCAGCAGCAGGTACAGCGCCGCCACGGCGAGGAAGAAGGTGAACGGCTGGTGGGTGGCGTCGGCGGCGTTCTTGGCCTTGAACATCATGTCCTGCAGACCGATCACCGAGATCAGCGCGGTGGACTTGGTCAGCACCAGCCAGTTGTTGGTGAAGCCCGGCAGCGCCAGGCGCACCATCTGCGGCAGGCTGATCCGCCGGAACACCTGCAGGGTGCTCATGCCGTAGGCCATACCGGCCTCGGCCTGGCCTTTGGGGATGGCCAGGAAGGCGCCGCGAAAGGTCTCCGAGAGGTAGGCACCGAAGATGAAGCCCAAGGTGCAGACCCCGGCGACGAAGGGATTGATGTCGATGTACTGCTCGTAACCCAGTGCCAGCGCCAGGCGGTTGACCAGGTCCTGGCCGCCATAGAACACCAGCAGGATCAGGACCAGGTCGGGAATACCGCGCACCACCGTGGTGTAGACCTCGCCCGGTACCGCCAGCCATTTCAGGGGGGACAGGCGACAGGCCGCACCGAACAGGCCCAGGCCGATGGCCAGTGCCATCGCCAGCAGGGCCAGGTGGATGCTCAGCCAGGCGCCATCGAGAATGCTCGATCCGTAGCCGTGAAGCATGATGAAAACCCTCGTCAGCCTGCGCTATTGGCCGTAGATGTCGAACGGGAAGTACTTGCGCTGCACCTGCTGGTAGGTGCCATTGGCGCGGATCGCGGCGATGGCGGCGTTGAGCCGCGCCAGGTTGGCGCTGTCGCCCTTGCGCACGGCGATGCCGGCGCCGCGGCCGAAGTAGTGCGGGTCGGCGATGTCCGGGCCGACCAGGGCGAAGCCCTGGCCGGCCGGGGTCTTGATGAAGCTCTCCTCGGTGTTGACGATATCGGCGAGGGTGGCATCCAGGCGCCCGGACACCAGGTCGAGGAAGGCTTCGTTCTGCGAGGCGTAGCGCACGATCTCGACCCCCGCCGGCTCCAGTTGCTCGGTGGCGAAGCGGTCATAGGTGGACGAGCGCTGCACCCCGACCTTGCGGCCCTTGAGGTCCACCGCCGGGGTGTCGAGCCGGCTGCCGGCCTTCATCGCGAACTTGCCGGGGGTCTGGTAGTACTTGTCGGTGAAGTCGACCGACTTCAAGCGATCCTCGGTGATCGACATCGACGACAGCACCGCGTCGATCTTGCGCACCTTCAGCGACGGGATCATGCCGTCGAACTCCTGGATCACCCACTGGCACTTGACCTGCATCTGTGCACAGAGGGCATTGCCGATGTCGTAGTCGAAGCCGGCGAGCTCGCCTTCGGGAGTGCGGTAGGAGAAGGGCGGGTAGGCGGCCTCGATGCCGAGGCGCAGGCTGCCTTCGTCGGCCTGGGCCAATGCGCTGCAGGCACAGAGTGCCAGCGCGCCGAGAAGTCCTGTCTTGTTCATGTTCTTGACTCCGGTGGGTGGGGCGTACCGTCCAGGGCCTTGCTTGGGAGGGGCCTGGGTACGGAGAAGAACATGACATGAAATATTTCATTTATCAATACGGTGAAAATAATTGTGTCAGTGCAGTGGTCGATGGTGTTCGCCGACAGGGTTGTGGCGCCTATG